>CAIKID010000031.1 GCA_903827345.1 uncultured Actinomycetes bacterium
AGGGCTGCGGTGGTGTATTCCAACATTGGTTGGCGTAACGCTGTTTGAATTAAAAATGGAGTAGAGGCAGACATGTAAACCTTTTGATCATGTCGCTGCATATTCTCTAGCCAATCTGCTTCACTTGGTTCGCAGACCATGATTCTGTCGCCCACCTTTTCGAGCACCTCTAGATAACGGTCGTGTCCGTGGGCCATCTTAATTCCGCACACATTCTCAACATCCGCTAGTTCATTGATGAGGGAAAGAGGAAGTGATACGCCGGAATAATTTGTGTCAAAGAGCCATACTCCAATATCGACGGCCTCTAAAACCTCCAAAAACCAGCGTTTTAAGCCCTCTTCAGAGGCTTGGGGATAGACAGGATTTATCACCACAACGAAGTCTGCCCCTGTTTCTTGAGCGTGACGAGTTAACTCAATAGTTTCACGCGCCGAGTGAGATCCAGTATGGGCTAGGACGGGAATGCGCCCGCGGGTGTTTTCGACAATTACCTCTACCGCGCGTTTACGCTCTTCCAAGGTTAGGGCCCAGAACTCACCCATAACCCCGGTACAGAAAACCCCATCAATCTTCAAATCGTCAACCAAGATATCAATATCGCGCACCAACGCATCTTCATCAAGCAGATCATCAATGGTGAAGGGAGTCGTCATGGCTGCCCACAATCCGTGGAATGAAGAGCGTGCAGCTGCTTTGGAATCTTCTCGCGAGTAATTCATCTTTACCCCTTAGAAAGCTGAACTTAACCAATCGGCGATCGCCGGACGAGCTTTGTACCAAATATTGTTTACAATGTGAACACCATCATCGAAGAGCATCGTGGTACTGGGACCCTGTATCTCTTGCGCGATCAGTTCGGCCTTTGTTGCCGGCGACCAAGGATCGAGGCCACCAAAGACTTGTAGAACCGGAACTTTTACATCTTTTAAAACTCCGGCAAGCGTTATGGATTCCATCGTGGCAGCAGGGTCGGCTCCCAAGTATTGGTATTGACCTGTACTGGTTAGGCGCTCCATGCCCGTGAAGCGACCCGCTGGTGAATACCAACTCGAAACTGAAACTAGCGCCTTGATTCGCTTATCAATTGCCGCAGCCCTAAATGAGAAAAGACCGCCATAAGAAATTCCACACATTGCTAATCGATCTCTATTGATATCAGAGCGTTTAACAAGAGAATCAATCATGGCAACGATCGCCTTTTCATAATCAGGTCGCAACTTCATCGTGAGACTGACCTCACCCTGGCCTGGACCATCGAAAACAGCAATCGCCATGCCGCGACGTAAAATGTGTTGGGCTAGATCGTAAAGTTCCTCTTTAGTGGAATCTGCTCCGGGCACCATGAGAACAATGGGGGGATTCTCTACGCCCGTCGGCTTTTGAAGGTAACCATTAAGCGTGGTGCCATCAAAGGGCACCTCCAGAATTTCCATCGTGGGCTGCAGCAATGGCGCTGCCTTTGCCCAGACCGCTCCCATCGCTTTGAGCCCAGCCTTGAATTGAGGTTGATCATGGGTGAACATGAAAGTCGCCCAGTGATAAATCAGGCCAGCGCGGACATATGCCTCTCCCGCTGTTATCAGATGACCAGCCGAGAGCGCTCGATCCCCACGTTCTTCATGTTCTGCAGCTAGCGCGCTCCACTTCAAACACCATTGTTCGTAATCTGTTATTTCGGCCTTGAGTTTTTCAAACTCCCAAGGCGAGACAGAGTTGGACAAAATTCGCCAGGTGAATCGTCGATACATCGATTCCAGGCGTTCATCCTCAACTGCTGGATCCGTTGGCGTCATTCCACCGCTCCTATCTCAACTGTTGAGCTCTCTTTATTATGGAGTTAAATCGAAATTACTCCGTTTGCGTACTGCCACCCAGATAAAGAACCTTCATTTGCGGATTCTCTAAAATCTCTTTTCCGGTACCTGTGAGTCTGACTCTTCCCGCTTCCAGCACTACGCCGTGAGTGGCAAGACCAAGACCAGCACGAACATTCTGCTCAACGAGCAAGACGGTGCGACCATGTTCACGCATCTGTCGTACATATCCATACATCGCGGCGGCGGCTTTTGGTTCAAGTCCCATCGACGGTTCATCGAGCACAACTAGCGCAGGATCCAACATCAGCGCGCGTGCAAATTCGACGGTGCGTTGTTGTCCTCCGGAGAGAGATCCCGCCTTATCCTTCAAGCGATCCTTCACCATCGGAAATTGCCCGATTATTTCATCAAAGCGTTGTTGAACGAGTTTCTGATCGTTGATCAAAAAGGCACCCAGTTCGATATTTTCGCGAACCGTTAGATCAGGGAAGAGGCTACGCGCTTGCATAACTTGCACGATTCCACCTTTGAGGATTGCTTGTGGAGATTTTCCTGCTATCGACTCACCTTGAAAAGTTACTTCACCTAGGCGAGGAGTTAGCAACCCGCTTACAACTTTAAGAAGGGTTGATTTTCCAGCACCATTAGGTCCAACCACGCAGGTGATGGAGCCTTTTTCAACAGTCAGGTCAACGCCACGAAGGATGTCGCCCCCACCGTAACCTGCAAAAACTCCACTAAGGGTAAGCACCTTATTTAACCTCCGTCATATCTGTACCCAAGTACGCCTCAAGAACTGCTGGGTCATTTCGAATGAGCTCTGGCTTGCCTTCAAGAAGTGCGCTTCCCTGATGCATAACCGAGACTTGATCGCAGATTCCCATGACAAATTCCATATCGTGTTCAACGATAATAAATGTAACTCCAGTCTTGTTTAACTCCTTGATTCGTCCACCTAGGTGCTTTAACAAGGTGGGATTAACTCCACCGGCAGGTTCATCAAGCAACATAACTTTTGGTTCGGCCACCATAATGAAGGCAAACTCCAGCAGTTTTTGTTGGCCGTATGACAAACTACCCGCAGGTTCACGAGCTAGCTTGGTTAACCCAACGAAATCTAAACTTTCCAGTGCCCTAGCGCGTTCATCTGGCTGAGACCATTGACGCATTTGCGCTATGAGCCCGTGGCGTTGCGCCGCAATATGCACATTCTCGATGACCGTTAAGCGCGGGAAAATTCTTGTCAACTGAAAAGTACGACCAATACCCGCCGCGAAAACTTCATCCGGTGTGGAGTTCGTTATGTCCTTGCCTCTGAAAGTTACCTTGCCAGAATCTGGAGTTTCATAACCGGTCATGACATTAAATAACGTGGTTTTACCCGAACCGTTAGGCCCGATCAAACCATTAATGGCACCCTCTTGGAAATTCATGGTGCAGTTCCTAAGAGCCTGAATTCCACCGTAATTCTTAGTTATGCCTTCTACTCCTAGAAGTGTCATTTGTGAGCACCCGCCTCTGCTGGACCCTCTGATTCGGAGTCAAGTATTCGTTGTTCCTTACGGACTACATGTGATCGCCATTTATCGGAAATTGCTGGTACCACTCCGCCCGGTAGCAACCGCAAGATCAGAATGAAGAGAGCTCCATATACGATCAAGAAGACGTTTGCTCCGCCAAATGTGATCAAGAAATACTGCTGGGCCCCAGAAATAATCAATGCTCCAAGTGACGGTCCCAAGATTGTTCCGAGTCCACCTGCGAAGGCCATGATCGAAAGTTCGAGATCGAAGGCAGGATCGAAGGAGAATTGTGGGTAAACAGAACCTACGAACATGGCATACATGCATCCCGCGGCACCTAAGAAGATAGCCGAGATAACAAATGCCGTGAGCTTTGAATTTCGGGTGTTGATTCCCAGGCTGCGCGCGCGATCTTCATCGTCGCGGATAGCCAACAAACTTAGACCGAACTTCGATCGGCGAATCATAAATGAGGTCACGATCGCGATTATTGCCAAGAAGAGGCCCACATAATAGTAAGGAAGGTTAAATATCGATCCATCCCAAGGAGGTTGTGAAACTTCCAGACCTTGCGATCCACCAGTCCAGCCACGCAGGTTATAAGCGAAGAGCTGAAAGATAAACATCAGCGCAATAGTAAGAACAATAAAGGTGTGTTTGCGAACCCGCAGAACAATTAACCCAATAGGGATTGCGGCAAGGCCAGCCAAGAACATCGAAACAGGGATAAGAAGGAAAGTCTCCCACCCTGGTGGAATCTGCCAATACGAAGCCAACATTGCAGTTGCGTACTGTCCAATTCCGAAGAAGACAGCGTGGCCAAGTGCGATATAGCCGGTATATCCCGAGAAGATATTCCATCCAGTCACTGCCATTAAGAAAATCATGGCAAAGACACCAATGGTTGAAATGGTTGGGTTATTGAAAACCAGTGGGAAGAGAACTAGCACCAAGAATCCCACGGCGAGAGCTCCAAATCGAATTGCTTTTGGCACTTCGTAGGATGGTGGAGTCGGGCGCTGACTGATCGTCGTATCGGTACTCACTGAGCTCGTACTCCCTTTTTACCAAATAGACCTTGAGGTCTAACCAATAGGACCAACATCAAAATCATGTAGAAAGCCGTTGAACCCCAAACTGGAGACCAGACAACTGCCACCACATCTTGAATCACCAACATGAAGATGGCCGCGACTAGTGCACCACCTACGCTGCCGAAACCACCCAGAATTACGATTACCAAGAGCCGAGAAATAATGTCGTACGAACTAGATGCATTGAACGCATTGGTTGTTCCAAAGATCATTCCACCAATTGCGGCAAGACCGATACCTATGCCCAAGGTAATCATGGAGACTCGATCGGTATCGATTCCAACCAAACGAGCGGCAACTGGGTTCTGCATGGATGCTCGCAAAGAACGTCCAAATTTGGTGCGATATGTAACGAAATATAGGCAACTCAGTAGGAACGCGCTAAGCAAGAAGGAGAGGACATAAATCAAAGGAAAATTAAGTTTTCCGATACGCAGCGAATTGTTGATGTACGAAGCGTGGATCTGCACAAAACCACTGTTATAACAGATATCCAGTATGCCTTCGATCAAAGTGGCAACTGCAAACATTGTCAGAAGCGACATCACGACTTTGTTTGTCTTAATCGGTTTAATTAAGAAAACATAAATGAACATACCCAAAGCGGTCATCAAGGGAGTCGTGAAGATCAACGACACAAATGGATCTATATGGAAATGTATAGTAAGTGAATAACTGAGATAAGCGCCTAGAACAATGAGAGCACCGATTGCAAAATTCACGATATCCATTACGCCAAAGACCAGCGTAAGTCCTGCTGCCATCAAGGCGTAAAAGCCGCCGACGAGAATTCCTTCAATGATTGCCTGTAAAACTAACACGCTGGTAAGCCTCCCAATGTTGGTATCTCGTTTATTAGTGAAACAGAGCGGACTTTAGAGCCCGCCCTGTTTCGGTAATTACTTTTTACGCTCCTGGTGTAGTTCCCCAAGCGGGACGTAGCGTCTCGATTGGTGAAACCTTGTCAGGACCGCCTAGAGGCAATACAGGAACATATTGACCCTTCTGCCATTGGAAGACATAAGGTGCGGCTCCAGAGTTTTGACCATCTGCAGCGAATTGAACTGGCCCTTGAACACTCATGAACTTAGCTCCGGAGTGTAGGTACGCCTGCAATTTAACATTGCTGGTTGATCCAACCTTGTTAACTGCTTGAGCGAGAACCTGGCCTGCAGCAAACGCCTCTGGCACGTCGGCATTGATTGAGTTGATATCTCCACCATAGGTCTTGATATACAGAGCAACCATGTCCTTGTTACCAGTGTAATTTGATGTTGGAATCCAAGTATTTGGAACCATGATTCCTTCAGTGTTAGTAATTCCCACACTCTTGGTGAAGTCAGCGCCCTGGTCGGGACCTGAAGCCATGATGAGCTGCTCTGGGTTGTACTTAGCCTGAATGAAGTTTTGAATCATTGCATAACCATCAGGTGGCATCGTTCCCAAGATTGCGATCTTTGCGCCGGAAGCGGCAACAGCTGATGCGATAGGAGAGAAGTCAGTTGTCTCCGCTGGGTACACCTTGTAAACGGCTTCAGTGAAGCCCTTCGCGTCGAGGTATGCCTTAGCAAAGTCCACCATTGGTTGAATAAATGGATCATCCATCGTTGCGTATGCAATTGGCTGTGGCTTCTGTGTTGCAGCCAACCACTTTGCATAAGTAACGAGTTGATATGTGGCTGAAGCTGAAACGTCAAAGACGTTCTTCAGGCCACGTGAGAAGACGGATGGTCCGCCGCCGATACCTTCGAGCATTACATAGTGATAACGATTTGCAATGTCAGAGGCTGGCTTGGTCAACTTGGTTGAGTAGGGTCCGAGGACAAAATCAACCTTGTCTGAAGTAATAAATTTTTGATAGTTGGTTACAACTTGAGTTGGACTAGAAGCATCCGAAAGGAACTTCAACACGACTGGGCGTCCAAGAATTCCGCCGTGCGCATTCTGCCAGGTGGCCCAAATTTTGTAACCTTGCTGGGTTGCTTTTCCGTCACCGGAGAAGTCACCAGATAGTGAAACTGAGATACCGATTGTGATCGGCTTTGGAGCGGCATAGGCGTTAGGGACTGCAAGCCCCGTAACAGCTAATGCCACAGCGCTAAGAGCAGCGCCGAGTTGAACTTTGTGTCGGCTGGCTACGCTGCCGAACCTAGAAATGTGCATTCTCTTCCTCTCGGTTAGTCACGATGTGCTTCCGGGTAATGTCCGCAATCGTTTGCAGAAAGTTATACCCGTCATCTACCTAAGTCAATGACTTTCTGTGGATTTAATACAACGTTTTGGTTGCGCTTAAAAGAGGACGATTGGGCGAATTACCTGCTTGGACTCCAGCGCCGCAAAGGCCTCATCGATCTGATCCAGGCTGTACTGGAAGGTGGTGAGCGGCTCGGTCTTTATGGCGCCGGTGGCCATGAGCGCGATCGTCGCAGGGTAGCAATTCGGGCTGGATCGGACTCCCAGGAGGTCAATCTCATCCAGCGCCAGCAGGTCGATCGGAAGAGTCGCTGTTTTTCCCCCGGTTAAACCGAGCATGGCGATTTTGCCACCGCGGCGAGTTGAGCGGAAGAGTTGTTCGACAACGGCTGGGTTGCCGCTGCAATCGAAGACGTAATCAACTCCGCGTCCATTGGTGAGGCGCCGTATTTCTACGATGGGATCGCTCTTTTCATAATCTACGACGGAATCACAACCGAGCTCTAGGGCGGTTTCGAGCCTAGCTCCGCGTCCAACAACAATCACTTGTGTTGCACCTGCTGCGCGCGCCACCTGCAACATCAAGAGTCCAAGTAAGCCGGGACCAAAAACAGCAACGGTCGAACCTGGTCGAATATCCGCGCGGCGACCAGCGTGGACAGTCAGCGCCGCTTGATTTACGAGCGCTCCAGCTAAATCCGAAACCGAATCAGGAATCTTGTGAACAGCGACTGCGGGTCGAGCTGCAAATTCTGCAAGCGCCCCTGGCGCGGTATGCCCATATAGCTTAAAACCGGGGTCGCGGACCCGCTCGCATAAGTTGTAGCGACCTTGGCGACACATCGGACATGCGGAACATCCGGCATGGTTTTCTGCAACAACTCTATCTCCGACAGCGAGACCGCTCTTTTCGGTACCTGCGCCCATTTTTACAATGGTTCCCGACCATTCATGACCCAAGATGAAGGGCATGCTTGGTGGCCACGTCCCTTTAAATCCGCCGTTAACAATCTTTAAATCGGTGCCACACATTCCGCAGGCATTTACCCGGCAAAGAACTTCACCATATTCGAGGTCTGGAATGGGAACATCAATGACGGAGAGCGAACCGAAATCCGCTAGAACAGCGGCCCGCATGGTCTTTGCTTCAGTCATTAGTGAGAAACCTTTCCTAGTGCATCCCAAACTTCCTTAGCCCGACGGACAATGTGATCTGCAACTTCTTCTGCAATTTCTTCAGAGCGTGCAACGGTCGCTGTCTCTGGGTGGCCATACCAACCGGTTGGCGCAACATCATGGAAGTCGCGCATGATTGGATAAACATCGCGCCTGCGGAAGAGCTCGTGTGCTTCATCGCCCGCTTCGCGATCGCTGGGCTCTGCCAAACTTTCTAGGTGCACCAATGAAGCGTCATAGGCAAGCACTGCAGAAGTTTCCATTGCCCCCGAGTGGGTAAATTCCATTTCATCGGGATGGAGAGAATTTGTAATGATGTGAGACTCGCCTACTACGACTTGAACGCCATGCACCATTTGTGCACGGTCCGCTGCGATACGCATCGTTGCAGAGTTTCCCTCATGCCAATTCACGACCAAGATCCGATTAGCGCCGGCATCTTTGAGTCCTTCGCAGATATCTACAAAGACAGTGATCATTGTTTCAGGTTTTAAAGTTAAAGATCCGGCCCAACCACCGTGATAATGTGCAATTCCAACAGAACCTAGTGTTACAACAATTGTGTCCAAACGTTCTGCGACGCGTTCGCCTATCGAGAGCGCTGCAAACAAATCTGTTCCGAGAGGCAGGTGGCTTCCATGTTGTTCGATACTTCCGGCAACAACTACAGCAATTCCGCTCCTCTTCATCAACTCGGCAGCTACCGGTTGTGAAATTCTCTCTAATTGGCGCTCTGGGTGACGTGGCATTTTTCTTACCCTCCGTATCCGGTTGACTTCTTATTAGCCAACGCAACTTTGTGACCGGTGACTGGAGTAGTCCA
>CAIKID010000032.1 GCA_903827345.1 uncultured Actinomycetes bacterium
GACACTTGTCACGAACTGATGGATCGTGGAACCGAGATCATCATGGTGGAATTGCATGACCCGGGTGAGATATTGCGCGTCCCACGGCTGCTCAAACGGGTAATTCGACGTCGCGTTAACGCGGTTAACAATGTCTACTATCAAGTTGCTCGTGAATTGGATTTGATTTTGATACACACCCGCAACATTCCGCATGTGCACGATATTTCCAATTGGCATATTGATCGCATGCATCCCGGTCCGCGCGGACATCAATTGCTCGCCCGCGAAATGGCGAGCGCACTCCAGGCACGCGGTTGGCGAGTGGATCTGCCCGAATCTCAGGAGGCCGATCATCACTCTCGTGCGGCCAAGCTCTGGTGGCTCCTTTGCAATGGCGCACCTTGGTTTCTCAAGAGATCGGTAGATCTTCTGCCCGTTGCCATCATTTTGATGTTAATTGAGACAATTCGCATCATATTTGAGGTAATAGCGAAGGGGTACTCGGCAGTAACCGATTGGCGCGCATAAACTTTTTAAATGCTCGCACTCCTAGCGCCTGGCCAAGGCGCTCAAACTCCAGGATTTTTAACTCCTTGGTTGGCTGATGCGACCTCTCGTGCTCTCGTTGAAAATTGGTCGAACCTCATTGATCTCGATCTCGTCGAACTTGGTACCACTGCAGATGCCGATGAGATCCGTGAAACTTCACATGCCCAACCTTTATTGGTTGCCGCTGGCCTTATCTCATCGCTGCAAACCTTCGCGGGCCAGAACATCTCCTTTGATTATTTCGCAGGCCACTCTGTTGGTGAGATCACCGCAGCCAGTTTGGCGCAGAGCTTTGATGGCGATTGCGCGATGACCCTTGTTAATGTGCGCGGTCGCGCCATGTCTGCGGCTGCAACTGGAAGTAACTCTGGGATGTCCGCAGTTCTGGGTGGCGAGCGTGAAATCGTTGTTGCTGCTCTTCTTGCCCTTGGTTTGACCCCCGCAAATGAGAACGGTGGCGGCCAGATCGTCGCTGCTGGATCGCTCGATGCTTTGGCCCTTTTGGCTGAGAATCCTCCCGCTGGCGCGCGCGTTCGCCCACTTCAAGTTTCCGGCGCCTTCCATACGAGCGTGATGCAGCCTGCTGTAACCAAATTGGCCGATGCAGCGCGGGAGATCACAGTGATTGACCCTGTAGCCCCAGTGATTTCTAATCGAGATGGTGCCATCATTACGGGCGGTGATGAGCTCATGGCTCGGATCGTCGGTCAGGTTGCTGGCCCCGTTCGATGGGATTTGTGCATGGAGACTCTCGCCGCTCAAGGCGTTACTGGCGTTATCGAAGTTGCACCTGGTGGAACGCTGACCGGTCTTGTTAAGCGCGCACAACCTGGCATCGAACTCTTTGCCATCAAGAGCCCCGACGATATAGAAGGCGCTCGCGAATTTGCGCGCAGCCATGGTGGCAAATAAATGACCCTTAAATTTACAATCCCAACGCAGAACGCTCGCATCCTTGCGGTCGGTGCATATCGTCCGCCGCGTGTGGTGCCTAACTCTGAACTCGTCGAACGCATTGACTCATCCGATGAGTGGATCCAACAGCGCACTGGGATCCAGACCCGCCATTGGGCGGCTGCCGACGAATCTGTTGCAGATATGGCCGTGAAAGCCTCTCGCATTGCTATCTCTCGCGCTGGAATCAACCCTCAGGAGATCGACACCATCATCTTTGCCACCATTACCTACCCTTATCAAACTCCGAGCGCTTCCACCGAAGTTGCAAAGCAACTAGAAATAAAGGGCGCGGCCGCTTTTGACGTTGGCGCAGCGTGCGCCGGCTTCTCCTATGGCCTTGGACTTGCCAACGACATGATCCGCTCTGGGTCAGCCAAGTACGTCTTGGTTATTGGTGCCGAAAAGATTTCAGATTTCCTCGATCTCGATGATCGTGCAACCTCCTTCATCTTCGCAGATGGGGCTGGCGCCGTCGTAGTTGGACCATCTGACTCTGTTGGAATTGGGCCCACCACCATGGGCTCTGATGTAGAGAACCGAGATGCAATTGCGATGGTTCCATCCTGGATCGATTACAAGCCTGGTTCAGATCTCACAGATCTCGCCTGGCCAGTTATCCATCAAGAAGGCCAAAAAGTTTTCCGCTGGGCAGTTTATGAAGTAGCGAAGGTCGGCAAAGAGATCATTGCAAAATCGGGTCTTACACCAGCAGATATCGCTGCTTTTATCCCCCATCAAGCTAATGAGCGCATCATCGACTCTTTGACCAAATCGATGGAGCTCCCAGATACCGTGATCGTCGCCCGTGATATCCGGACCACTGGAAACACTTCGGCTGCATCTATTCCACTCGCGATGGATGCCCTGCTCGCGCAGCACCCAGATTTACATGGCAAGAATGCACTACTGATCGGATTCGGGGCGGGGCTGGTTTATGCCGGTCAAGTCGTGGAATTACCACCTCTACCAAAGAACTAAACCAAATAAAAGAAAAGAGATAACCAAATGGCACTAACTCAAGATGAAGTACTCGCAGGGATCAAAGATATCGTCGTCGAAGTTGCTGGCGTTGACGCAAGCAAGATCGAAATGTCCAAGAGCTTTAGCGATGACCTTGAAGTTGATTCACTGAGCATGGTCGAAGTAGTTGTCGCTGCTGAAGAGAAGTTCGGCGTAAAGATTCCTGATGAAGAAGTCACCAAGATGGGTACCGTCGGAGATGCAGTTAACTTCATCGTTGGCGCTTCTAAGTAATTAGAGAGTAAATATATAAATATGAATAACAGAACCCGCGTTGTAGTCACAGGACTAGGTGCAACAACTCCACTGGGTGGAGATGTACCTAGTACGTGGACTGCCCTGCTTGCTGGCAAGAGTGGCGTCCGACTCCTCGATGAGCCTTGGACCGAAACCTCGACAGTAAAGTTTGCTGCGCGGGTAGCAGTAGAACCAAGTGAAGTAATGGAACGCGTTGAGATGCGTCGCTTAGATCGTTCAGAGCAATTTGCAATGATCGCGGCGCGCGAAGCGTGGGCCGATGCTGGCTCCCCCGATGTAGATAAGGAACGCCTTGGCGTTGTTATCGCATCTGGAATCGGCGGCGTCACCACAATGTTGGATCAATATGACATTTTGCGTGAAAAGGGCCCGCGTTCAGTGAGCCCACATACAGTTCCTATGTTGATGCCTAACGGTCCGGCTGCCAACGTTGGGTTAGAACTACAAGCAAAAGCTGGCGTACATACCCCAGTAAGTGCATGTGCATCAGGTGCCGAAGCCATTGGTTATGCCATGGAAATGATCCGCACCGGTCGCGCCGATATTGTTGTTACCGGAGGTGTTGAAGCAGCAGTGCATCCACTTCCCATTGCAGGTTTTGCATCGATGAAGGCGCTCTCTACGCGCAACGATGCTCCCGAAAAAGCTTCTCGTCCCTATGACAGCGACCGTGATGGATTTGTACTCGGCGAAGGCGGCGGTGTAATCGTCCTAGAATCCCTCGAGCACGCACTTGCACGCGGCGCCAAGATTTATGCCGAAATCGCTGGCCAAGGTTTGACCTCTGATGGTTATCACATTGCAGCACCTGATCCAGATGGCGCCGGAGTTACTCGCGCTGTGAAGTTTGCACTTCGAGATAGCGGCGTTGATTTAGCCGAAGTAGTTCATTTGAATGCTCACGCCACATCAACCCCAGTGGGAGATGTTGCAGAGGCTAACGCTCTTGCTGCAGCGCTGGGCGAGCACATCAACCATGTCGCAGTTTCTGCCACCAAGTCGATGACTGGTCACCTTCTTGGTGGAGCTGGCGCCATCGAAACAATCTTCTGCGTGCTGGCGTTGCACAATCGCATCGCTCCTCCGACGATCAACATCGATAATCTCGACCCTGCGGTCAGGATCGATGTCGTCAGAGATACGCCTCGCCCCCTGCCATCTGGACAGATCGCGGCTATAAATGACTCATTCGGCTTCGGCGGGCACAATGTGGTCTTGATTTTCCGCTCATACGAGGCTTAATCGAGCGCTTTGAAGACCCTCTAGGGGGTTCCCCAACCCTCGACTTTTGAGTTACACTTTCCGACAGTCGGACGCTTGGCAGTACCCGTTTCATGGATTCGGTATCGCTGTAAAAGAGGAAGACCGAAGCTAAGGAAATCTTTAGCTTCACTCACATACCGAAGGAAATATCTACATGGCAACAGGCACAGTTAAGTGGTTCAACTCTGAAAAGGGTTTTGGTTTTATTGCTGTTGATGGCGGCGGACAAGATGTATTTGTTCACTACTCAGCTATCCAAGGCAATGGCTACAAGTCTCTCGAAGAGGGTCAAGCAGTAACTTTTGAAGTCGTACAAGGTCCTAAGGGTCCTCAGGCTGATGCAGTTAATCCTGCTTAATTAACCATTAATGCGTTGGGCCTCACCAGAAATGGTGGGGCCTTTCGTATTTAGTAACCGACTTGCTTGGGGACCAGTCCCACCTTCTTCTCTAGCGCTTTAACAGATTGCACTGGTGAAAGGTTCTTGCCTATCTTCCAAGCATCTAAATACTTCCACGGATACAACTCACCGCGTCTGACCCACCAGATTCCGGGCGGTGTAGGCCACGAAATTCCAAAGTGTAAATGCGGTGCCGTTCCCCGTGCATCACCGCTATCCCCCGTGCGACCCATCACTTCGCCAACTTTGACGAGATAACCTGGCACAATCTTTGCGCTGATGTATGAAAGATGTGATCCGTAATATCGAACGCCATCATCTCCAATAATCGAAATCGATAAACCACCACGATCTGCCCCCAGATCCGTCTTCCAGGTAAAGCGATCGATGCGATTGACCTCATCGACGACTCCCGCGGTCGGAGCCACAAAGAGGCATCCCACATGGGTCAAAATGTCGGTTGCTGGATAGTTGTGGTGATACTTGCCATAGGTGTACTTGCAACCCTGAACCGGGAAGGTATAGACCGGCGCTGCCTGAGATATCGGCATCGCGACCCCAGTTATAAGCAGGCCAAGAGCCATCACTTTGGTCAGAGTTCTCATACCGCGTACGATACGCGGGTACTCACACAATAAGAGGCAATAGCTCAGTTGGTTAGAGCCCCGAACTCATAATTCGGTCGTCGTAGGTTCAAGTCCTACTTGCCTCACTTCCCTGGTTTTGCCATCTTTTGAGATTACAGTGCTACCTATGCATGTTGCCACGCTATCGACAACACCGATCAAGGGTTTCGCACTGCATCATCCGCAATCCATTGAAGTAAACGAGCGTGGAGTTGTTGGTGACCGTGACTTCTTTCTCATCGACGATTCCGGTTCTATGTTTTCTACTTCAAAGACCGGCGAACTTCCCGGCTTCTCGGCCTCCTATGATCAATCAAAGCAGACGCTCGCTCTTTACGAAAACGGCGTGGCCCTCCTCGAAGAGGAAGTTCGACTGGGCGAAGCCACTTCGGGAAACTTCTTCAATGTGTGGGACGTTGCCGGTCATGAAGTTCTAGGACCGTGGGATCAGCTCATCTCGCAAAGACTCGGCCGCCCCGTAAAGATGATCAAGGCTGGACCCGATCGCTCTGGGACTGATGTCGGTCGCCTTTCACTTATTAGTTCTCGTTCCATTCAAGCTCTTCAAGAATCTGCTGACATCGCAGAGTTAGATCCACGTCGATTCCGCATGAATATTGAGATTTCCGGGGCAGATGCCCACGAAGAGGACACCTGGCTCGATCAAGAATTTACA
>CAIKID010000033.1 GCA_903827345.1 uncultured Actinomycetes bacterium
GCGCACCATCTAGTCAGACTAGATCGCGCGCTCTCGAATCACCACTGATGATGTCATGGCGCAATTCTCGCGGTTGCCGAGGGTCAAGTCCATCCCTGTGACGCGCATCTCAAAATATGAGAATTGCATCTCACTTAAATTAACCACAGACCGCGCCTTGGGAAGCCGAGCCAACGACCTTGGAATACTTAGCAAGGACACCACGGCGATATTTATGAGGGATGGGAGAGAAGTGCTTGCGTCGCTCGGCTAGCACGGCTTCATCTACCAAGAGATCCAAGGTGCGTTTCGCAATATCGATGCGAATAAGATCTCCATCGTTAATAAATGCGATGGGACCGCCATCTACTGCTTCAGGTGCGACATGACCCACGCAAAGTCCAGTGCTACCCCCTGAGAAGCGGCCATCGGTTAAGAGCAAAGTTGATTTTCCAAGACCAGCACCTTTTATCGCACCAGTGATCATCAGCATCTCGCGCATACCAGGTCCACCTTTAGGACCTTCGTAACGAATAACTACAGCATCCCCGGCTTTGATCGTGCCATTTTCTAGCGCAACCATTGCAGCTTGCTCGCGTTCAAAGACCCGAGCGGGACCTTCAAAGAAATCGACTCCAACTCCGGCGGTCTTACAAACTGCGCCATCCGTGGCGAGAGTTCCATGCAAAATTGTAATTCCCCCACCGGCAGATAATGGGTTCTGGATCGAGTGCAGAACTTCGCCATCTGGATCTAAAGGTGTGATGTCAGCGAGGTTTTCGGCCATCGTCTTTCCGGTGACGGTCAAGCAATCACCGTGCAAGAATCCAGCATCGAGCAGAGCGCGCAGTACAACGGGTATACCGCCTACGCGATCGATATCTGTCATAACAAATTTGCCAAAAGGCTTGAGGTCCCCGAGAAGTGGGGTGCGATCGCTAATTCTTTGGAAGTCAGCGAGATCGAGTTCTACCTCTGCTTCATTGGCTATCGCAAGCAAATGCAGGACTGCATTAGTGGAACCACCGAGGGCCATAACTACAGTGATCGCGTTCTCGAAAGCCTTTTTGGTCAAGATGTCACGAGTGGTAATTCCTTGGCGAATCAACTCGACAACCGCTGCTCCCGCTTTTACAGCGTAATCATCGCGGCGACGATCGATAGCAGGGGGTGATGCTGATCCGGGAAGAGAGAGGCCAAGCGCTTCGCCAACAGCTGCCATGGTATTTGCCGTATACATTCCGCCGCAGGCACCTTCGCCGGGGCAGATAGCGCGTTCAATCTCATCGACTTTTTCTTGAGTTATCAGGCCGCGAGCGCATGCTCCGACTGCTTCAAAGGCATCAATAATTGTTACATCTTTTCCGTCAACTTGACCTGCAAGGGTGGAGCCGGCATAAACAAAGACACTGGCTACGTCGATACGAGCAGCTGCCATCATCATGCCCGGTAGCGATTTATCGCATCCAGCAAAGGTCACCATGCCATCGAGGCGTTCGGCTTGCATCACCGTTTCTACGGAGTCGGCGATTACCTCACGTGAGACAAGTGAGAAGTGCATACCCTCGTGGCCCATGGAAATTCCATCGGAGACCGAGATGGTTCCAAATTGCATAGGAAAACCACCGGCAGCAATTACTCCCTTTTTAGAAGCCTTTGCAAGTCGGTCGAGTGAGAGATTACAAGGAGTAATTTCATTCCAAGAAGAGGCGATACCAATTTGTGGCTTAACCCAGTCGGCATCGGTCATTCCAACTGCACGTAACATGCCACGAGCCGGTGCGCGCTCCATACCATCAGTAACCAGACCCGAACGAGGTTTCATAGGGTTCTTTGGTTCACTCATAATCTAAGTCCCATTCTCTTAACCTACCTGGCCTAAATGTTTCAGAAGTAGTTCACGTACCTTTGCTGCATCAGCTTGTCCGCCCGTGGCCTTCATGACCGCACCAATCAGAGCGCCTGCTGCTGGAATATTTCCGCCGCGAATCCGCTCCGCAGTTTCGGGCTGGGAAGCGATTGCAGCTTCAATGGCAAGCATTAACGCGCCATCATCGGAAACTACTTTGAGTCCACGCTGCGCGATGACCGCGCTGGGATTTCCTTCGCCCGCGATCACTCCTTCAACAACTTGGCGTGCAAGTTTGTCGGTGAGATCGCCAGATTCGATAAGAGCAATTACCTCTGCGACTTGAGCAGAAGTGATCA
>CAIKID010000034.1 GCA_903827345.1 uncultured Actinomycetes bacterium
GGCTTTGCAACCTTGTGTGCCTTGAGGCAAGCAACGATTCCCTTACCTTGTAGAACTCCAACGCCTACGTTATCGAATGATACGTAGTAGTTAGCTGATCCACCAAGTGTTAGGCGGTCGTAGTCGATTGTTGCAACGCCTTGCTTCTTTGCAGAAGCTTCTACAGCAGCTGCTGATGGAGAATCGAGGTTAACGAGAACGAGAACCTTTACACCCTCTGTAAGCATTGCTTGTGCGATGGTTGCAAACTTTGTCTTGTCGCCAAGAGCGTTTTGAATGTCATATGTAACACCAGCAGCTTTGAATGCAGCTGCGAGTAGGGGACGGTCATCTGTCTCCCAACGAGGAGATGATGCTGAGTCAGGAAGAATTACGCCGACCTGAGGTCCTGCTGCGTGAACAGCTGTTGTTGCAACGAAACCAGTGAGTGCTAGTGACACTGCTGCAACTGCTGCCGCTAAACGACGATTTGTCATCTGTTGGTATACCTTTCGAAGGTGTTGAGTACGTGGTCAAACCTGCTTTGACCGTGGGTAGTACTCGGTGGGATGAAAGTAACTGAAAGAATCTAAATTGCCGATACTAATTATGGGATATATCGGACATTTCGCATAACGGTTTGGTAACGCCGTCGGTGAGGGGTTTACTCTCTATAAGCGGCGAAGTAAAGGAAAATCAAGGGCTAACGCTACCCTTGCGCCAAATAGTTATGGAGAATGATAAATCGATGGCCATGAATTCCACTGAGTCGATTAGCGACCAGGTGAGCGCTGCGATTCTGCGCGCCTTAGCTCTAGCGGTCGCCGCCCAAGAGTTGCCGAGCGGCTTGGTCCTTCCAGATCAGATTACGCTCGAACGTCCCAAGAACCGCGATCATGGAGATTACGCAACATCCATCGCTTTAGCGCTGGCCAAAACAGCTGAGATGAATCCGCGCGCCATCGCCGAATTAATTCGTACATATCTATTAGTAGATTCCGATATCAAAGGTGCGGTTGCTGCCGTCGATATCGCCGGCCCCGGTTTTCTCAACATCACGCTGGCTCGATCTGGTCAAGGCTCCATCATCGCTGCTATTTTGAGCGAAGGCGAGAAGTACGGACATGGTCATGCGCTCGCTGGCAAGAGCATCAACTTGGAATTTATTAGTGCGAATCCAACCGGCCCCCTGCACCTGGGTCATACCCGCTGGGCCGCTGTTGGAGATGCGCTGGGTCGCGTACTCGCCGCCGCCGGTGCGAAGGTAACCCGCGAGTTCTATATCAACGACCGTGGCAATCAGATGGAGCTCTTTGGTGCATCGTTGCGCGCCGCAGCCCAAGAGGTAGCAGTTCCCGAAAATGGCTATCACGGCGCCTATATCAATGACATCGCCGCTGCGATCACAAAGTCGCATCCAGAATTTTTAGCGCTACCCGAAGCAGCAAGCCTCGAAGCATTTCGAGATTTTGGTTACGCCTTACAGCTCGCCGATCAACAACGCGTTCTCGAAAACTTCCGCACTCACTTCGATGTCTGGTTCTCCGAAAGATCGTTGTATGACAATGATTTTCATAAGCATTGTCTTGATCGCCTCATGGCGCAGGGACATGTCTACGAAGAGAGCGGCGCAATCTGGTTGCGCACCACGGATTTCGAGGACGATAAAGATCGCGTCATGATCAAATCTGATGGAACCTTTGCATACTTTGCTTCTGATACCGCTTATTACATTAGTAAGCGTGAGCGGGGATTTGATATCTGCATTTACATGTTGGGCGCGGATCACCATGGGTATGTCAATCGCCTTAAGGCGATCGCTGCTTGCGCTGGCGATGATCCCGATTACAACATTGATGTTCTCATCGGCCAAATGGTAAAGATCATAGAGAATGGCGAAGAACTCAAGTTGAGCAAGCGCGCCGGAACCATTATTACCTTAGAGGAATTGGTCGAAAAGGTTGGCGTTGATGCAGCTCGTTACACCTTAATTCGCTATCCCGTTGATACCCCAATGGTGATGGATGTTGATGTATTACGCAGCAGAACCAATGAGAATCCGGTGTATTACGTGCAGTATGCCCATGCGCGCATCTGCGCGGTTCTTCGAAATGCCAGTGATGTAGGCATTGCATACGGGTTAGATCAGATCCACCCCGAACTCCTTGAACACGAGCGCGAACGCGAACTTATTGGCGCGCTAGCTGAATTCCCACGCGTTGTTGCTGGCGCTGCAGATCTGCGCGAACCCCATCGCATCGCACGTTATGCCGAAGAGTTAGCCGGTATTTATCATCGTTTTTATGCCGATTGCCGTGTGCTTCCACTCGGGGACGAAGCGCCATCTGCGCTACACAGCGCGCGAGCCACGCTCTGTAAAGCCACCGCGGGAGTCATCGCCAATTCGCTAGCCTTACTGGGTGTTACCGCGCCAGAGAAGATGTAGCCATGAGCGCATTTGATCCTGCCATTTTTTCGCTCAACTCACGCTTCGATGTAGACCATCTGATGATCGGGGGAGTGAGCGCAATTGACCTTGCTTTCGAATTTGGAACGCCACTTTATGTTGTTGACGAAGCAGATTTTCTCTCGCGCGCGACGTCCTGGAAGAGCGCGCTTGAGGGTGCATTCGGTGCGCAAGCAGGCACGGTGTATTACGCCGCTAAATCATTTATCGCAAAAGAGATTGCGCGTTGGGTTGATCGCGCAGGGATCGGGCTCGATGTTTGCACAGGCGGTGAGTTAGCCGTCGCTGAGTCGGTCGGATTTTCACCAGATCGTATTGAGGTGCACGGTAATAATAAATCTGAAGATGAGATTCGCCACGCGATCAGTATTGACGTGCGCTCTATTGTTATGGACTCTTTTAATGAGATCGAGCGTGTGGCGCGTATTGCAAGTGAACTCGGTAAAGTTCAGCGCGTTTTAATCCGCGTGACACCTGGTGTAGAAGCCCACACCCACGAATTCATTGACACCGCGCACGAAGATGTGAAGTTTGGTTTCTCGTTAGCGAGCGGCACAGCCTGGGATGCTATTTATGCCATAGAAAATCAACCTTCATTGCAATTGGTGGGTCTGCATTCCCATATTGGATCGCAAATATTTAATAGCGAAGGATTTGCCGCGGCTGCCAAGAAGTTGATCGGCCTCTTGTCGCGTTTCCGAGATTCGTACGGTCGTGAATTACCCGAGCTAGATTTAGGTGGCGGCTATGGAATTGCTTACCTGCCCGGTGAAACTACCCTCGATCCGGTTCAGGTTTTGAATGAACTCGCGGCAGTTGTAAAGAGCGAGTGCGAAAGGGTTGGAATCGCACTTCCGATAATTTCGATCGAGCCCGGTCGCGCCATTGTTGGGCCTTCGACTACGACGCTCTATACCGTTGGCACGACTAAGGAAGTTGAACTCGATGGCGGACTGACGCGTCGTTATGTTGCAGTGGATGGTGGAATGAGCGACAACATCAGACCGGCGCTCTACGGAGCCGAATATTGGGCGATCATTGCCAATCGTCTTCCGCTAGGACCGCTCTGCAATACGCGAATTGTCGGACAGCATTGTGAGACCGGGGATATCGTGATCCGTGAAATCGACATATCGGCCGATACTCAAAGCGGCGATTTACTCGCCATTCCAGCGACGGGTGCGTATGGTCGCAGCATGGCATCGAATTACAACCACGTGCCCCGCCCCGCAGTTATTGCGGTAATTGATGGAAAAGCCCGCTTAATCGTGCGGCGCGAGACCATCGCGGATTTATTGGCGCTTGATCTCTAATTTTTTGAGATACTTACCCCCTGTGAAAGCTAGCTAATAAGGGATGTGAACCGATGAGCAACGATCGCGTATTACGCGTCGGTCTGCTTGGCGCTGGAATCGTTGGCGCTGAAGTTGCTCGCCTGATGGTGGCCAACCAAGTGGATCTAGCCGCCAGAGCAGGGGTTGGGCTCGTTATCACCAAGATAGCCGTTCGTGACTTGAGCACACCTCGTCCTGGCATAGATCCCGCGCTTCTCACGAGCGATGCCGAATCAATTGTTACAAATCCTGACATCGATCTCGTGATCGAAGTTATGGGTGGGATCGAACCGGCTCGTACTTTAATTTTAACTGCAATGAAAAATGGCAAGGCAGTGGTAACTGCCAATAAGGCTTTGCTGGCAAAGCACGGTGCAGAACTTTTCCACGCCTCTGATTTAGCCGATGTCGATTTCTATTACGAAGCAGCTGTTGCTGGTGCGATCCCAATCCTTCGCCCGCTCGCTGAAAGTCTTGTTGGCGATCACGTCGAACGCGTGATGGGCATCATCAACGGAACCACAAATTACATTCTCACCAAGATGCACGAGACCGGTGCCTCCTTTGAAGGCGCGCTAGCCGAAGCACAGGCACTTGGATATGCCGAAGCTGATCCAACCGCGGATGTCGATGGCTTTGATGCCGCCGCAAAAGCAGCAATTTTGGCGGGCTTGGCCTTCCATACTCAAGTCACCGACGAAGATGTGTATCGCGAAGGAATCCGCGCGATTACCGCCGACGATGTCAGCGTCGCGAAGGCGATGGGTTTTGTTATTAAGTTGTTAGCGATCGCTGAAGCGAACGAACTTCATGGCAGCAAAGAAGAGACAATCTCGGTCCGCGTTCATCCGACGATGATTCCGGTGACACATCCGCTCGCCTCTGTACGAGAGGCATTTAACGCTGTCTTCGTGAAGTGCGAGTCAGCCGGTGAGTTGATGTTCTATGGTCGCGGCGCGGGCGGTACCCCAACTGCTTCGGCAATCCTGGGTGATCTCGTTGCTGTTGCTCGTAACCGCAACGAAGGAAGTCTTGGACCCACAGAGACCGACTATGCCGATCTCGATATTGCGCCGATTGGCGTAAGTCGCACTCGTTATTTAATTCGCATGGATGTCGCCGATGTACCAGGCGTACTTGCATCTGTGGCTAGCACCGTTGCAAAAAATGAAGTTTCCATCCTCACCGTGCGCCAAGAGGGTCGCGGAGCTGATGCTGAACTCGTGGTTCTTACCCACATTGCAACCGAAGAGTCGTTGGCAAATACCGTAAGAGATTTGCGTAGCCTTGATGTTGTGCAACGAGTAGTAAGCGTTATTCGTGTGGAGGGGTTGGTCTAATGGGGATTTTTACTAAATCAATAAGCGGCGTTCACCAATGGCGTGGAGTCATTGACGAATATCGCACTCGCCTTCCAGTCTCTGACAAAACTCCGATTATCACCCTGCGCGAAGGTGGCACTCCATTAGTTGCGGCGGCCGTACTTTCAGAGATGCTGGGAAATGAGATTTGGCTCAAAGTAGAGGGCGCTAACCCGACAGGATCTTTTAAAGATCGCGGTATGACTATGGCGATTTCCAAGGCCGCCGAAGAAGGTGCCAAGGCAGTCATCTGCGCATCCACCGGAAATACCTCTGCCAGCGCCGCCGCTTATGCGACTAAGGCCGGCATGAAGCCCGTTGTTCTCGTTCCCCAAGGCAAGATCGCTATGGGCAAGTTAGCCCAGGCCATTGCGCACGGAGCCACGCTGCTGCAGGTGGATGGCAACTTTGATGATTGTCTGACTTTGGCCCGCGATCTAGCCACTAACTTTCCCGTCGCGCTCGTGAATTCAGTGAACCCGTACCGTATCGAAGGCCAGAAGACCGCCGCATTCGAGATCGTCGATATGTTGGGTGATGCTCCGGATTATCACGTCCTGCCCGTCGGTAACGCCGGAAATATCACGGCTTACTGGAAGGGCTACAACGAATACTTTAGCGATCA
>CAIKID010000035.1 GCA_903827345.1 uncultured Actinomycetes bacterium
GCCTTTCCGCCACCAAGATCATTTCCGTTGGTGATGTAAAGGTAAAGCGATGTAACTGCCATATAACCCTGGGCATATGGTTGTGCATCAACAGCGATTGCAAGAGTGCCGTCTTTAATTGCCTTAGCAGCATCAAGGTTTAGATCGAAGGTACCAATCTGTGCCTTGCTTCCTGCAGCTGCGACTGACTTTGCAGCAACAAGTGCAACAGGTGCACCCATTGTTACGACCCAGTCGATTGACTTATCTTGTTGTAGCTTCGCTGTAATAGAAGCGTTCATGGAAGCATCATCTGTTCCATTAACCTGCATGTTTGTTGACTTAACACCTTCGCCAACGCCCTTGCAACGTGCTTCTAGAGCAACTGAACCTTCTTGGTGAATTACGCACAGAACATGCTTACCGCCAGCTTTGGCAATTGACTTACCAAGTGCTTGGCCTGCAACATATTCATCAGAGCCGAAGTATTGTCCGGCGCCCATGCGAATATAGTCATCGATTCCTGAGTCAAACATTGATACTGGAATTCCAGCAACCTTGGCTGCCTTAACTACACCGATCAACGCATCTGGGCCTGCAGCTGTCATCGCAATTCCATCAACCTTTGAGTCGATAGCATTTTGAACAAGAGTTGCTTGCTTTGTGAAGTCTGGGTCGCTTGAATACTTAAGTGTTACCCCAAGGTGCTTTGCAGCAGCATTTGCGCCCGCTCTAATAATGTCCCAATAAGTATCGCCCGGTGTTTCGTGGGTGATCATTGCAATTGTGTATTTCTTGCCAGTATCAGATCCGCTAGCAGCCTTTGGTGTAGAACTTCCACATGCAGAAAGTCCTAAAACAATAGCTGTAGATAGAATGGCAATTTTAGCTAAATTACTTCTTTTAGCTGAAAACATTCTTTCTCCTTTGAAAGTTCCCACGACATCGTGCCGCGCGAGTTACAAGGAACTATGGACATGGAAATCGCGATTGTCAACGATTTCTATCAAGAGCTTTACGCATAATTTCGGGTCAATTCTTGAGATTTTCACCCATCTGGACCTAATTCAACTTGATTCAACTTGATCCAAAATGGTGAGTGCTCCCACTAACTTCCCTTTAAATACCATGCAAATACCAGTTAGCTACCTGCTAACTCCCCTGCTGCACTCACAAGCAAGGCGACATCGAGTAGCGCAACCAACATCAGGAGTTTGAAGAGGAGAAATCTGGGGGCAAAGATACTTAAAACGGATGAAATGATTCCGATCACAAGGATTGTGGTGTTTGCCTTGGCGCTGTGCAAAATTATTGTGGCGGCGATAAGAAAGGCGGCTGTTATCAGGCGAGATGGGATGCGTCCCAATGTGATTGGCAGACTTGCAATGCCACTTGCCTTATCTTCCTTGAAATCCTCTAGGACATTGGCGAAGTGGGCCGACATGCCAAGCAGACCTCCGGCCCAGCACATCCAGAGTGGTGGAGTGCGATCGGTGGCGATTACTAGCGCTGCGGGAAGTAGTGCGAAGGCAAGGGCGTACGGGAGTGGTGATAGCGCTGTCGGTTTTAGGTAGAAGTTGTATGAGACACCAAGACCGATTCCGAGAATTGAAATTGCACCTGTCTTTAATCCAAGTGGGCCAACGAGATTAACGATAATTGCAATTGGTAGGACTATGAAGATTGCACGCTTAAGTGCGGCTGGCTTCAATTCACCTGTGACAAGTGGTTTATTCATGCGATTATGTTTTAGATCATCGCGAAAGTCATGAAGATCATTGGTCCAGCCGACGATTAATTGGCCTAGAAAAATTCCAAATGCAATCACATAAGCCGGGCCTGCGTTGGTTGTAATTGAATTCGCGATCACCTAAGTACCAAAGGCCACCTAGGTCAAAACTTTGTCCATAAAGAGTCTTGTTCTCTAAATCGCACTTTACTTCTTTGAAAGTGCCAAGTTGAACAAGGAAGCTATTTAACTCAAATGTGCCTTGCCCTTGGGAAGCGCTACTTCTCACTACTCCTGAAGCATTTTGTGCCACCAAAAGTATGCTTTGTATGAGGCTGCTTTTCCCAGCTGAATTTGCGCCAACCACCACAGTCAAAGGTGCAAGTTCAATTTCAACAGGGTTTTTTACGCTCTTGAAAGAGGATATGCGCCAACGCCGCAAACTTGCTCGACGCTCATGCCAGTTATAGGTCTGTCGTTGATTATTTAGTGAATCTTTAAGTGTGCTCATGCTGCCACCATTTCTCCAGTGCGACTCAACGTATAAAGCGCATCAAGAGGACATTCATCCACTAGCAGGGGGTCATTTAAGACTGGGTTTTGAGTCAAGAATCTCATTGCATAATCTGTCGAATTTGTGTCTCGTACATATGTCAACTTAGAAAAGTTATCGAATTCAGCTGCTCGAAAATTCCAGATAGTGTCATACTTTTGCATCGGAAATCCTCCAATTATTAGACCATCGCTAATGATGTCATCTGGCAATTGTCCAAAAGGGTTATTAAAAGCAAAAGATCTTATCTTTTCAATTTGCGAAACATCTACACAGCCAA
>CAIKID010000036.1 GCA_903827345.1 uncultured Actinomycetes bacterium
ATTGAAGGCTGGCGCAGTGAGTGAGAATTTCCGCGGGCTAGAAGAGATAAGCATCCGCAATCTAGGAGTTATCGAATCAGCCGAAATCCAGTTCACATCTGGGCTCAATGTTTTGACGGGTGAAACCGGCGCTGGAAAGACCATGGTGCTGACGGCTCTCAACTTAATTTTGGGTGGTAAATCCGATTCCGAGAAGGTGCGAACCGGCGCGGAGCGAATGGTTGCTTCTGGTCGATTTGCGATCTCTGACTCACTGCTCGCAGATCTCGATGAAATAGGCGCAGAGGTTGAAGTGGGTTCGTTGCTGATCTCTCGCACTGTAACGAATGATGGAAAGTCACGAATCCATGTTGGGGGAGCACCGACGACCGCTTCACGAGTCGCCGAGATGGCTGCTGATTTGGTTGAGGTACATGCTCAAGCGAGCAGTAACCGCCTCACAAAGCCGGCGTTTATTAGGACAACTCTTGATGCCTTTGGTAGGAATGAAGATGCGGCTGCGGAAGTTGCAGCACTTTACGCAGAACACCAAGAGATGGCTGCCCGGATTGCTCAATTGCGCAGCGATCAAGCTAATCGCGAACGAGAGATATCGCGTCTTACTGAATTTATGAAAGCTTTCAATCTGATCCTTCCCAAAGAGGACGACCTATCAGAGATTGAATCTGAGCTGATTCGATTGAATAGCGTTGATGAGCTACAGCAAGCCGTGAGCGCCTCCTTAAACTTTGTCGACGGTGAAGAATTCCCCGTTACATCCGCGCTAGTCAGCGCCAAACGTTCTCTCGATCACGTTTCTGGCAAAGATATTCTTCTCGATGAAATTGCACAGAAATTGGGGGATTCGCTCTATGAGTTCCAGGAAGCGCTGGGATCGCTCCACCGCTACCTATCTGCGCTCGATGCAGACCCTTCACGATTAGAATATTTACAAGAGCGAAAGAGCTCCATCAATTCCCTCATCAAGAAATTCGGTGAAGGGAGCGATCGCGAGGTCGCCTTTGCTGAAATCATTATTCGCGCTGCTGAGAGTGCGAAGAGAATCGCCGACCTAGAAGGTGGAGAAGGTCGCATAGCGGATTTAGAGATTGATCTGCAGAAGATCTTCGATCGCTTGCGTCACAGTGCTCTGCAATTGAGTGAGCTCCGCCGCGTGAGCGCTTTAGATATGCAATCGCAGATTTCGCTGGAACTCCATTCCCTAGCGATGCCGCACTCTTCGATCATCGTTGATCTTCTCTCCAAGCCTGGTTCCGCAATCGCAGACTATTCCGCCCATGGCCTCGACGAGGTATCACTACTTTTCACTAGCCACGAAGGCGCAGCTCCCGGAGCCATAACGAAGGTGGCAAGTGGTGGTGAATTATCGCGAGTGATGTTGGCTATTGAAGTCGTTCTCGCTTCGGTAAACCCCGTTGCAACTTATATCTTTGATGAGGTTGATTCAGGCGTGGGTGGAAAAGCAGCGGTGGAAGTCGGCCGCAGATTGCGCCTGCTTGCCCAAGAGGCACAGGTCATTGTGGTCACTCACCTCGCCCAGGTTGCCGTATGGGCCGATCATCACCTCGTTGTGCGAAAGAGTGAGGGTGGATTGGTGAGCATCTCAGATGTTATTCCGCTTGATGCAGAAGAGCGCAGCGTGGAGATCGCCCGGATGCTCTCCGGGCAGGAGGAATCGGCTACTGCGCGCGAACACGCACGCGAGCTATTAGAGATGGTGCAAGAAAGCGTGATAAGTTAGTACTCCATGAGCAGTAATC
>CAIKID010000037.1 GCA_903827345.1 uncultured Actinomycetes bacterium
GCTGGTCTCACCATGAATATCTCTGATTGCACTGCAGAGCACTCACTGGGTCAGGCTATTGGTGGACTTAAGCATGTTCCGCACGGCTTAACCATTGGATTGGTTCTGGTGGAGACTCTCACCCGTGAAGCACGGGTTGTTCCTGCGAAGATGAATCGCGTTGCAGATGCAATGGGCGCTCCCGACGATGGAAGCACAGATGGCTCACGTGCGGTTAAAGCCGTCCGTAAGATTCTTGCCGAACTTAACTTCCCAGTGCTTTCCAGCCTGGGCTTTGTAGAAGCAGATATCGATAATTTGGCCGACATTGCTCTTGAAGATTACTTCATCACCCAAGCACCAACCCCTTGGAGCAAGGCAGAAGTTGTCGAAGCATTTATGTCGGCGCTAAAGCTACAAGAGCGGGTTGCATGAACCAAAGTAAATCTTCACAAAGAAGGGCACCTCAGTGATGAGGTGCCCTTCTTAATTGTTGCTCTAGATTAGAGAAGTGTTTGTGTTGATTTGATGAAGGCGAGCAACGCCGCTGGAGGTGTTGCAACAGCCGGTGCTGAAAAAGTAAGAATTACATACTTTCCAGCAACCCATGCATCCAGGCGCAAGCTGCCAGCTTTTGAGGTTGAGCCAACGCCATCTTCCTTACCGTTACCGAAATCGAGGTAGTCACTAACTCCGCCGACTGCTGTCTTTTTCATCGCTCCGGCAGATGCCTTAACCACTGATGCTAAGTATTGAGTAGCTGTCATTACTGGCTTCTTCGAACCAGAGTACTTAGCAATATCTGCAGGGCTAACACAGCCAACGACGAGCGCCTTGGCGCCAAAGTCGATCGTGGTTCCAAGCGCGTTGGCCTGGTTGGCAGAGGTATTTGCAAAGTTATACGGGGTCAAAGCTGGGCCTGTTGCTAGCTTGTAGCCATCTGCCACGACAAGGGCCTTGGTGATTGACGCGCATGAACCACCGGCAGCCTGGGCGGCTGGGGTAAATGAAAGTCCGGCAACTACAAGGGCGAGCGAAAGCGCGCTAAATGAGATCTTACGGAGCATGTTATTCCTTTGATTATGAGCCATTGATAGCAATGGGAGGATGGTATTTCACGAATCGGCAGAGAGTTCCATAGATTCCTATGTGTTTCCTGTGAGAAACCTGTTATCTGACTGACACTTTCTCTCCGCCGTCCAACGAGAATCTCAACCAGCCCCATTTCATGCCCAGGGCTATAGTCGATTTATGACCGCTCAACAGAAGTTCAAAGTCCAGCAGCAGCTAGATGGTTTTGAAGTACGACAATTTGCGCCTTGTGTTGTTGCAGATGTGGTTGTTTCAGGTGATATTTCATCCGCCGGAAATCAAGGCTTTAGACCTCTTTTTAACTACATCTCGCAGAACCAGATATCGATGACTGCTCCGGTACTTGAAGAGGAGTTGGAATCCCAACAGTGGCGCATCTCTTTCGTGATGCCCGAAGGTTCTGATATCGCCGCCCTTCCCAATCCTGTCGGCTCTCCAGTCGTGCTTCGTGAATTACCCGCCCATCGAGCAGCGGTGCTTCGATTTAGTGGGCGCACGACGCAAAAAGCGGTACTAGAGCGTGAGTTGGAACTCCAAAAACTTCTCATTTCGCACGGCCTGCACGCAAAAGGCAAGGCTCGGATCGCGCGCTTTGATCCGCCGTGGAAACCGCCATTTGCGCGGCATAACGAGGTAATAATTCCGATCGATTGACGCCCGAATGAGCACGACCTTGTAATGTGGACCCCGTGCCACGCTACAAGATCGCCATCGTAGGAGCAGGACCCGCTGGTTATTTCACCGCTCAAGCGCTGCAAAATGCGCAGAGCGATGACCTCTCTTTTTCCATTGATATGTTCGAACGCCTACCCACCATGTGGGGGCTAGTTCGATCAGGTGTTGCCCCCGACCATCCCAAGATCAAGACCGTGGCAAAGGTCTTTGAAAAGATCGCATCCGAACCGGACTTCCGCTTATTTGGAAATGTTGAAGTGGGCACCGATCTCGATATCGAAGAGCTCTGCCCGCGATATGACGCAGTAGTGATGTGCACCGGCTCGAGTATTGGTAAGACCCTCGGAATCCCTGGCGAAGATCTACCAGGCTCACTTTCTGCCGCTGACTTCGTCCCTTGGTATAACGGGCATCCAGACTATGTAAATGTGAACGTTCCGCTCGATGGGGATACCGCCGTGATTATTGGCGCAGGTAACGTTGCGATGGATTGCGCTCGCATGCTGGGGATTGAACCGACTGAATTGGACCCAACTGATACTGCCTCACACGCACATGCCGCTCTGCATGCGAGCAAGATCCGCAAGGTCTATATCGCCGGGCGTCGCGGTCCAGAACACGCAGCATTCACCGCTCCAGAATTACGCGAACTTCCCAAGCTCGAGCACACCGATGTCATCATCGAAAATAGTGCCGTGCAAGAAGCCAATGAGCGGGCACAAGCCGCCGGAGAAATTGATAAGCAACTTGCCTCTAATCTCGAAGCCTGGCGCTTGATTGCAGAGAAGCCACTCGAAGGGCATGATCGCGTGATGGAATTTCGATTTCTCTCTGCTCCCAAGGAGATCAAAGGCACCGACCGGGTTGAAGAGGTTATCTTCGGAATCAATGAGATTAAAGGCGGCAAGGTCGTCGACACTGGCGAGACATATTCAATCAAAACCAATCTTGTAATCACTGCAATCGGTTATCACGCCCTGCCCATCAAAGGAATTTCCTACCGCGATGGCAAAGTCGAAAATGACGAGGGACGCGTACTCGGTACCAATATCTACACCGTTGGCTGGGCCAAGCGCGGTCCATCAGGGGTCATCGGCACCAATAAGAGCGATGCATCAGATGTGGTCAAACTTCTCATCGAAGATCTAGGCCCTGAACCAAAGAACGGCGGGGACATTAGCGTTGTGATTCCTCAAGCCATAAAAGTGATTGATCAAGCAGGTTGGACCAAGATCAATGCCGCCGAGGTTGCGGCTGGAGAAGCGCTAGGAAAGCCTCGCCTCAAAGAGGTCGATGTTGCAAAACTTATTTCTCTTGCCGAATAACGTACCTAGAACCTGCCGCCAAAGCTAAGCCCAACGCGGCCGGGACGAGCATCGCCCAACGCAGCGTAATTACCTCCGATATGTAACCCATGATCGGTGGGCCTACAACGAAGCCAAAGTAAGAGATTCCAGAGACAGTCGCAACCGCCTCTGATGGAGCGATGGTGCCCGCATATTTATTAATTGCAATCGTGCCGGTCTCGCTATAAATCATAGGAATGACGATGCACATTCCCATCCCCAAGAAAGTCCATCCAAAGATCTCGCCACCGATTCCGCC
>CAIKID010000038.1 GCA_903827345.1 uncultured Actinomycetes bacterium
AGTTTAAGAATGCGATCGTCCCTGACGTCAAGCACACCCGCGAGTTTGTCGCCGAGATCGAATCCGGCAAGTACGACCACTTGAAAGATAAGCCGATCGTTACTTATTGCACCGGGGGAATTCGCTGCGAAATTTTATCTACCGTCTTTGTAGAACGCGGATTTAAAGAGGTTTATCAGATAGAAGTCGGCATCGTGCGCTATGCGCAGAAATATGGCGATGACGAACTCTGGCAGGGTTCGCTCTATACATTTGATGCGCGCATGACTTTGGATTTCTCGGATCACACCCCAGTGTTGGGTGAATGTGAAAAGTGTGGTGAGGCTACTAAACAGTTCTACAACTGCGCCAAGCTTTCATGTCATTCTTTATATCTCTTGTGCCATTCATGCGGTACTGATATTTCCAACAGAGCATGCACGCATCAATACAGTCCCAGTGATGCCGAAATGGTTGGGTAATTACTTCCCGATAGCTGCTAGCGCTACTTTGTAATTCTTTTGTGCTGTTACAACTGCTTGCTTGTACGCCGTGATAATTCCCTTGCCTGCTTCTTTGTAAACCGCGCGCGCTGCCTGCACCGTTGCCTTGTCTTTACCCTCTGATTGCATCAGGGTTGCATTGGCATCCGCAAAAGCTAAATCTCGACCGTTCTGGGCGCTTAGAAGTGCCGCGCGATATGTGGCGCGAGCAGCCTTTCGCGCAGCGCTGTTTACTGCGGATGTAGTCCTAGGTGGAGCTGTGACTACCGCCGTACCAGCAGAAGCTGCCAATGCAGATGGAGCAATGGTAGGTAAGTAGGGTGGTGAAAAACTTAAGGCAGAAGCCACACCAAGGACGACCAACAACCGTTTCATACAATGAATTATCCTCCTTATTTGCAGAAGGCGTACCACTATTATCGTGAGATGATGTTCGGGCGCGGCTTTGTCGTTGTGATCACCTCTGCCTGCCTCTTGGTAACTTCCGAGGTTCCACTTTCTCACGCGCTCATTCCCAAGGCGACCATCGTGCAAATAAAGGTAAACAGTCCAGAGAAAGATTTCCCAATCCGCAGCGTCTACGTTTTGACGCCTGCCGTCCCCGCAGATCAAGTTCCTCTCTTGCCTGTGGTTTATATGTTGCACGGTTGGCCCGGAACTCCTCAAGGGTTAATGGCTGGAGTGCAGGCTCCTCTAGCATCGGCATTCGCAAAAGGCGCTGCGCCCTTTATCGCGGTCTTTCCCGACGGAAATGCCACAACACATTCAGATTCCGAGTGGGCCGATTCATATGATGGACGAGCAATGATTGAAACCTGGCTCACCACACGCGTCATTCAAACGATCGAAGCGGGAAATATTCGCAACCGCAACGATCGCGCAATCATGGGATTTTCCATGGGCGGCTATGGCGCTGCAATTATCGGGTTGCACCACCCCGAACTCTTTGGCCAAATTGTCACGCTCGCGGGTTACTTCGTGATCGATGACCTAACAAATGCCTTTGATTCAGGTCCCACAACAGATAAGAAGCACAAGTATCAAACGCCGAGTACCTACCTTAAAGTAGCGAAGAAGGAGCGTTGGTTCTTGGGCGAATCGAACCAGGATTACACGCAACTGATTCGTGGCCAAGCTGCAGCTTGGGGTGCAAAACTAAAAACAGTAAAAGCGTCCTATACCTTGAGCACCAACCTCAGCGGAGGCCACAGCTTTCTCTTTGTCGGCGCCGAGGTACCGCTCGTTGCAAAATGGTTCAAGTGGGGAGTTGTCACTCCTCCAACGCCCACTCCAAGTGTTTCCGCAGCGCCTCTCCCAACTGATCCTCAGCAACCTTCCCCCAGCCCATCCATATAGCGCGCTGTTCACCTGATTTTTCGGTGACGTTCGCCTCTTCGCTCTCCTGCGTTCTCCCCCATGCCATGAAATAGCCTCGTTAGTTCACCTTATATCTATCCGAGAGGCTTTGAATGAAACTCCATCTCCTTAAGTCGGCGGTCGTTGTCGCTGGCGTATCAGTTGCGGGAATGTTGCTTGGTGCATCCATCATCGCACCTTCTCAAGCGGCAAGCGCAGGAACCCCATTAGTTATCTACGCAGCCGAAGGCTATGACCAAGTTGCTGCAGATGCTTTTACTAAGGCAACAGGAATCAAGACAGTTCTACACGATGACAGCACAGGTCCACTACTCGCAAAGGTCTCTGCAGAAAAGGGTAATCCACAATTTGGTGTTCTCTGGGTAGATGGAAATACCGCTTTCGCCGCGCTAGATAAGCAGGGTCAACTTCTTTCTTACACACCTAAGGCCAAGTTCACCGCCGCCGGAAACTCAGTTGTTCCAGCCGATCACACTTACACCCCAACAGGTTTGACCACCATGGCTGCCTTGATTTATAACTCTGCCAAGGTCACTACACTTCCAAAGACATACAACGATCTGTTGAACCCAATGTACAAGGGTCAAATCGGGATGAATGATCCCAACCAATCTGGTCCAACATTCCCATTCATCGCAGGTCTAATGAATCAACTCGGCGGAAAGTCAGTTACCGCTGGTGAGACATTTTTAGCCAAGCTCAAAGCGAATGGCCTCGTTGTTAACAACACCAATGGCGATACTCTGCATGCTCTTGAGACCGGTGTGATCAACATGGGCTTGATCCAGTCTTCGGCTGCACAAGGTGAAGTTCTTAAGCTTGCTGCCAAGCCAGTCGCTGGCTTCTCTCCAAAGGTGATCTACCTTGCTAAGTCAACGCTCCTTCCAAGCGTCATCGCCATCGATAAGGGCGCATCAGCTGCAGTTCAAGCAGAAGCTAAGAAGTTCATCGATTACGTCTTGTCACCAGCCGGTCAAGCAATAATGCACACCGGTGATCCACAAGGCGATTCCCTCTACTGGTCAATTATCCCAGGAGTTGGAAACCTACCTGGAGCAGGAAGCCTGCCTGCTTCGTACCAATCAATTGATCCTTATTTCTGGGGACCGCTTGAAGGTGGCATCAATGCTTGGTTTACCAAGAATATCCGCGGTTAAGTTTTAAACCTGCACAGCAAATACCTGGTGCGCGCTATTCAATAATGCGCACCAGGTATTTGCCTTTTCTAGCCCAGATCAAAATTGCGACATCGTAAAGAAGCTTGACGGAACCGGCCACAACTAAAGGTGCCCCGATAGCAATATGTTGCAACGCAGCGCTAATGGTGGGGGCAGCTGGTCGCACCGAATAACGAGCGGCGTTAGTGACAGCTGCGGCAGCCATTCGATCTTCAGTGGGAACCACAGCCATAATCAGCGCCTGTCGCGTAGGAATATCCATCTGCGACATTGAAGCGCGCAACATCAAAAAGACGACCGCTAGCTTTAAATTTCCGCAGAATGCAGCGGTAATGAAAAAGGCATTGCTTGCCAAATGAGTCGAAACCATCGTCGCGACTAGACCGATGCGCGCAGCCACTAGCGGCGCCAAGAACATGCTCAGCGCGCTC
>CAIKID010000039.1 GCA_903827345.1 uncultured Actinomycetes bacterium
CTACGCGTTGCTGCTGTCCACCAGAGAGTTGGTGAGGGTAAGAATTTGCTTTGCTCTCTAGGGCCACTAGTTCCAACATTTCGGTGACGCGCTTGTGACGCTTGTCGCTATCTACCTTGCGCGCACGCAGGCCATAATCGATATTTTGAGAGACAGTCAGATTGGGAAAGAGCGAGTAGGACTGGAAGACCATTCCCATATCGCGGTGGTTAACGGGCGTTTCGTTGTAGCGAATGCCATTGAGGCGTAACTCACCAGATGTTGCCACCTCTAGTCCAGCGACAATACGAAGCGCGGTGGTTTTACCGCAGCCTGACGGTCCAAGGAGGGCTACCAACTCGCCAGGTTGAACAGTCAGATTTAGACCGTCTAGCGCCTTAACCGGGCCAAAGTGACGGCTAACTCCTTGGAGTTCTAGGGTGCAACTGTCGCGATCCTTTTTGCTCATTCGTCCACCTCTACACGTAGTGCGCTCCTCTTAGGAAGGAGTGCGATAACCGACAAGAGCGCGATTGCGCCAACAAAACTAAAGACAGAGATTGCAATCGCACCCAAAATATTCTGTTGTCCCGCCACGACAGTCCACGTTGGGAAGGTCTCCCAATGCAAAAGTGATGTAATCGTGTACTCGCCGATTGACAGCGCAAAGGTTAGGAAGAGGGCTCCAGTAATACCGCTGCGAATCGCTGGAACTATGACTCGAATAATCGTGCTCGTCCATGACGCTCCCAAACTTCTTGATGCCTCTACTAGGGTCTTTAAGGCGATTGTCTGCAGGGAAGTGTCGAGCGCACGATATGTATAAGGCAATGCGATGATGACGAAGAAAAAGACGAGTTCGTATTCAGAGTTCTGCAAGATCTTTGGCATCGCAACCTGCGCGCCGATAGCGAGGGAGACCACGGGAATGATGAGTGGAAGGATGCAGAGAAAATCAACAAGAGATTTGTAGCGCTGGCCTTTTAAATTGAGAAAGACCATAGTTGGAACCATCAACGCAAGAGTGAGTATCGCTGCAAGCACCGCTAATTTGAGTGAGGTGAGCAGGCTGGGATAGAAACCATCTTGATGAATCAACCACTGATAGTTGGCCCAAGAATGACCCTTACCGCCATTGCCCTTGAAACTATAGACGGCTGCTCCATAGAGCGGAACGATGAAGATTAAGAAAGCCAGAACTGATGATGAGATGACCAGCGGCCATTTGAGTGAGAAGCGTTTCATCAGCTTCTCCACTTCGCCGCTTGGCGTTGCGCCCAGATATATCCAGCCATGACGATAGTCGCCACAACGATCATTCCGACAGCCAGCGAATCACCGAGATTAGTCTGGTCCGAGATCACATTGCCATCAACCAAGGTGCCGATAATGATCGGTACCAGTGGGACTGTTCCAACCGTTAATGCTCGAGCCGTTGCATATGCCGAGAATCCGCCGGCAAATAATAAGAAGAAAGCCCCGACGAAGGATGGGATCAAGATTGGGATTCCTACGCGGCGCCAGTAGGTGAAGGCAGATGCGCCCAAGCTAATGCTCGCCTCGGCCCATTCACGACGCAGCCCAGCGATAGCAGGTTTAAAGACCAAGACCATGAGCGGCACCTGGA
>CAIKID010000040.1 GCA_903827345.1 uncultured Actinomycetes bacterium
CCACCCTTCCAAAAGTCCTGCACGATGTCGCCCGAGTGGGGACAACATTTGAACTCGACCGGAATTTCACCCATCTTCGTTACTTTGGCACTGGTCCTAATGAGACCTATCCCGACCGTCGTTTAAGTCCTATCGGGCGCTACGAATCTGAAGTCGCAGATCAGTATGTTCCCTATGTAAAGCCCCAGGAGAACGGCGGCCACGCGGATGTGCGTTGGTTAGAGATATCCAACAATCATCATGAGACGATTCGCATCGACTTAGAGAAGCCCGGTCAGATGTCGGTTACTCCTCATCGCACTAGCGAATTAGCTTCAGCTACCCACGACGTCGAACTAAAACCTTCGGTGACGGTCGTTTCCATCGACACAATTCATCGTGGGGTCGGTACAGCTTCGTGTGGTCCAGACACGCTAGAAAAATATCTCATCAAGCCTGGTAAATATACGCTGGCCTACACATTGACCTATAAATAGGTGAATCGTGCATGAGATAGCCAAACGGTTTAATTCATTATTTGGCCACGCTCCAGAAGTAGTTGCAGCTGCTCCTGGACGGGTCAATTTAATTGGAGAACATATCGATTACAGCGATGGATTTGTTCTGCCTTTCGCAATATCTGACACAACAACTGTGGCAATGTCGCGCAGAAAAGACGGGATGATTCGAATTGCATCAGCTCAAAAGAGCGCTGAAATTTTTGAATTTTCGCTTGATAAATTAGCCCCGCTTACTGGCGAAAGTTGGGCTAGGTATGCACTTGGAGTTCTTTGGGTTCTCGACGTGGATACGGGAGTTGAATTATTAATTGATGGACGCGTTCCGCTAGGCGCAGGGTTGTCTTCAAGCGCTGCCTTGGAATGTTCGATCGCAACGGCAGTCAACCATTTATTTCAAAAAGGAATGTCGCTTCAGGAATTGGCGAGGGCGACCCAAAAGGCAGAAAACAAATATGTAGGAGTTCCCTGCGGAATCATGGATCAATCTGTCTCACTCATGGCTAAGTCTGGTTCAGCACTCTTGCTTGACTGTCGCGATCTCACGACCGAGAACATTCCATTTCTTATCGCTCCGCAGGGGCTTGAACTCTTAATCATCGATACTCAGGCCCACCATAAATTAGTTGATGGGGGATACGCAGAGCGGCGCGCTTCTTGTGAAAAAGCAGTTGCGACCTTGGGAATCACTTCGCTGCGCGACATATCAGTGGCTGATTATGCTGCACGCCAGTCTGAATTGGATCCAACGACTTATATCCGTGGTTTCCATGCGGTGACGGAGATGAAGCGAGTCTTAGATGCCGTGGAAGCCCTGAAGGCCAACAATTTCGATCGCCTTGGTGACTTACTTAATCAATCACATCGCTCACTTCGCGATGACTACACCGTTTCCTGCCCAGAGTTGAATCTGGCGGTTGATACTGCGCTGGATCAAGGGGCTATTGGCGCGCGGATGGTTGGTGGTGGTTTTGGGGGAAGCGCAATTGCGCTCATAAAAACTGAATATGTGAAGCGTTGCGAAAATGCAATCCAAAGAGCATTTTCTGAAGCAGGTTTTAAAAATCCTCGCTTCTTTACTTCGCTACCTAGCGATGGTGCCCGCGTTATACCCAGTTGAGCGTACGTTCAATCGCTTTATTCCAGTTGTGTAATCCAAGCTCGGCAACGTCAGCACTTATTTCTGGCTTCCAACGATTGCTCTCACGCCACTGAGTCATGAGCTCGGACTTATCGCGCCAAATTCCGACAGCCAGACCAGCTGCATAAGCAGCGCCGAGCGCTGTGGTTTCGGCAACGATTGGCCGGGATACTTCAGTCTGCAGAATATCGGCCTGCATCTGCATGCAGAGTTGATTCTGGGTTATTCCTCCATCGACGCGAAGGACTTTAATGCGCACCCCGGTCTCTTCTTCCATCGCGCTAATAACATCGAGCGTCTGATAACAGATCGCGTCCAGGGTGGCCCGCGAGATATGTGCCTTTGTTGCTGCTCGGGTTAGTCG
>CAIKID010000041.1 GCA_903827345.1 uncultured Actinomycetes bacterium
GCCAGGTCGATCATGGAATCGCCTACGACCTTGAGTAGGAAGAGCTCGCCCTGTCCGACCAAGGACTCGGGGAGTGGGTAGACCTCTTCGATATGTTGTTCGGCGGTGATTGGACCACCGGCGGCGATGCGGCCCACGAGAGGGACGTTGACGGTCTTTTCGGGCTTAATGGAATCGGCATCGTTGGGATCGGTGATGTCAAAGGCCCGGCCCTTGGAGGCGTCCTTGCGGATAAAGCCTTTATCGACCAGGGCTTCGATCTGGTACTTAACCGAGGCGGGGGAGGCGAGGCCAGCTGCTTGGCCGATCTCTCGCATAGAAGGGGGATAGCCGTTTGTGAGGATCGCCTGCTTGATCACATCGAGGATCAACTGCTGGCGGGTGGTGAGGCCATTGTCATCGGCGGGGCCATCGGGCAGTTCTGAGACGGTGGCTGGGGTAGCAGCATCTTTCTTTGTCATGGATTAAGGGTAGGGCAAGAGGGGGAAAAAGTCGAACATCTGTTCGAAATATTCTTGCTTATGTCGGTGGGGGGATGTATTGTTCTTTTTAGAACAGGTGTTCGAATCCCCTCGAACAACGTTAAAGCAGGTGAAGGAGCTTCCCCCATGGCTACCACATTAACTTCAAGAGGTCGCTTTGTTGTACGCGGCGCGGCTGTCGCATCGCTATTGATAGTAATTGGCGCTGGTTTTAGCGCCGTTGGTAACGCATCCGAGAAAGGCGTTCCGTCAACGCCGGCATCGCAAGGCTATGTCCGGGTGGTTGTTGCACCCGGCGAAACCCTTTGGTCCCTTGCTTCTATGGTGGCTGGCAATGGTTCAGTGACCGCCGTAGAGCAAGAGATCGTGGATGCCAATCAACTGCAGTCGACTGATCTTGCTCCGGGGGATCGTTTGTGGGTTCCTGCTAAATAACCTTCTTCGCTTGTTTTGAGCGTGTTAGCCTTTGCTTATGGGCGATCAAGTAAAGGGTAAGGATCTCAGTGGTGGTGTGTCCACAGTTAAGGCCACCCGTAAGGGCCGCGGTAATTCATCAAGGTTAAGTTCCAAGCATCAGGTGACGATTCCGGTCGATGTGATGCGAGAGGCGGGTTTCAAGGTGGGGGACGAGCTGGTTTTCAAGGTTGAAGACAATCAGGTGGTGGTCACGAAGCAGCGGGTTGATCTTCTCAAGTGGATCGCTAACTTGAATGGGTTTTATGACGGCTACGACTTCGCCGCAGAACGAGCTGATGCATGGCCGGATTAATTCTAGATTCTGACGCATTGCTGGCAATTATGAATGCCGAAGATAAACATCACAAGAGCATTAAGAAACGCTTACTTCAGAACAGCGAGAGTTTGAGCATCTCTGTTGTGACGTATTCAGAGGCGTTGGTCTATCCCTTTGAAAAAGACAATTTCCCTGCGATATCAGAAGGTATCAAGAAACTGGCCAGGAAGACCCCGGGGGCCGAACTTCTCACTTCATAGGGGCTTACCCATGCGGGGGTGGTTCTGGCGCTCATTGTTCATTTAGGCGTGAGTGGTAGCACGGGGCTGGCTCATTACAAATAATCTGTCTACGGCGTACTTTCCTTGGCAAGCGGCTTTGGGCCGCACTAAGGGAGAGAAAATGACCGATTTCATTGCCCCGGGGTTGCCCGGCAGCAAAGCTGTTTTCAAGAGTAGGTATGACCACTGGATCGGCGGCAAATATGTTGCGCCATCATCTGGGCAGTACTTTGAAAATATAACTCCTGTCACCGGAAAAGTATTTTGCGATGTCGCTCGCGGTAACGCAGCTGATATTGATTTAGCACTCGATGCTGCGCACAAGGCGGCACCTGCATGGGGCAAGACCTCTGCAACAGCGCGCGCGATTATTCTGAACAAGATCGCCGATCGTATTGAAGAGAATCTAGAGGCGATCGCCGTTGCCGAAACATGGGATAACGGAAAGCCGATTCGCGAAACCATGTATGTCGATATCCCACTTGCGGTCGATCACTTCCGTTATTTTGCGGCAGCGATTCGCGCACAAGAGGGTGCACTTGGCGAATTGGATGATGACACCGTTGCATATCATTTCCACGAGCCACTAGGAGTCGTCGGTCAGATCATTCCGTGGAACTTCCCAATTTTGATGGCGGTATGGAAGCTTGCACCTGCGCTCGCTGCAGGTAATGCAATCGTCTTGAAGCCAGCAGAGCAGACACCAGTATCGATCTTGTTCTTGATGGATATCATTGGGGATCTGCTTCCAGATGGCGTCTTGAACATCGTCAATGGTTTTGGCGTCGAAGCAGGAAAGCCGCTGGCCTCTTCCCCTCGTATTGCCAAGATCGCATTCACCGGTGAAACAACCACCGGTCGTTTGATCATGCAATATGCGTCAGAGAACATCATTCCTGTGACGCTAGAACTGGGTGGAAAGTCACCAAATATCTTCTTCGCAGATGTTGCCGCTGAAAACGATGCCTTCTATGACAAGGCGCTCGAAGGCTTCACCATGTTCGCCGTAAACCAGGGCGAAGTATGCACCTGTCCTTCACGCGGGCTTATCGATACCAAGATCTACGACAAGTTCTTGGGCGATGTCACAGCACGTACCCAGGCCATCAAAATGGGCCATCCACTTGATCTTTCGACGATGATGGGTGCCCAGGCATCTAGCGATCAGTTCGAAAAGATTCTTTCCTACATCGATATCGGCAAGAAAGAGGGCGCCAAGGTAATTACCGGCGGCACTCCAGCCGAACTCGGTGGGGATTTGTCAGGTGGTTACTACATCACGCCAACAATCTTCGAAGGTGTCAATAAAATGCGCATCTTCCAAGAAGAGATCTTCGGACCAGTTGTATCCGTCACCAAGTTCGATGGTTTCGACAATGCAATGGAAATAGCTAACGACACCCTGTATGGACTCGGTGCTGGCGTATGGACTCGCGAGATGAACACGGCTTACCGTGCTGGTCGCGAAATCAAAGCCGGTCGCGTCTGGACTAACTGCTATCACGCTTATCCTGCTGGTGCAGCGTTCGGTGGTTACAAAGCTTCAGGAATTGGCCGCGAGAATCACAAGATGATGCTCGATCATTACCAACAGACCAAGAACCTGCTAGTTTCGTACTCACCAAACAAGCTCGGATTCTTCTAAGCCGAAGGCTACGGAGATAACTTAAGGGGTAACACATGGAGATCCCGTCGCGTGTGGATTTCACCGAAGATGCAGCAGTATTGCTGCGCACACTTCGAGCGAACCACGGGCCACTGATGTTTCATCAATCAGGTGGTTGTTGCGACGGGTCTTCACCTATGTGTTATCCAGCAGGTGAATTTAGAACCGGGGGACAAGATGTCCTCTTGCAATCATTGCTTGTTGCCGGAATTGCCGAGCCGATTGATTTTTGGATGTCGGCATCGCAATTTGAATATTGGAAACATACGCATCTGACTGTTGATGTGGTTGTTGGTCGTGGTGGTGGCTTCTCACTTGAATCACCTGAAGGCAAACGCTTCTTGATCCGCTCGCGCTTATTTAGCGATGGCGAATGGGCGATCTTGGAGAACGAGCCTGTGAAGACCGGGGTCAGCTAGGCACGCTGCGCTGGCGATTAGATAGTCTGTCTTGAGGTGGCCTCCTTTATCGGGTCAGAGTGAACAAACCTGTGAAATTCCTGCGACACGCCGATAGCCACCCCGCAAACCCTAAAGTGCGGGTGTACGGTTGGCACAACATCTAGGGGTCTACCGCGATTTATGTTCCATAAGTTGTGGTTTTCCACTAATGTCAGCGGCTCACGGTAATTTTATGGCTCTCTTCCCAAAGGGCCCCAAAAACCCGTTATCAGCACAATTTAAGAGATTACTAAGGAGCCATTCACATGATCTGCCCATTCTGCCGCCACGATGACTCTAGAGTCGTTGATTCGCGTCCTGCAGAAGAAGGCACCCTCATTCGCCGTCGTCGCGAATGCACCTCATGTGGCCGCCGCTTCACTACATCCGAAACATCCGTACTTTTGATCATCAAGCGCTCTGGGGCCACAGAACCCTTCAGCCGCGAAAAGGTCATCAACGGAGTTCGCAAGGCCTGTCAGGGCCGCCCGATCAATGACGATGATTTCGCACTCTTGGCCCAACGCGTTGAAGAAGCTTTGCGCGCCGATGGCCAGGCCGAAGTCGAAGCACAAGAAGTTGGGTTGGCAATTCTGGCCCCACTGCGCGAGCTCGATGAAGTCGCTTATCTGCGTTATGCATCGGTCTACCGAAACTTCACCTCACTCGAAGATTTCGAAGGAGAAATTGCACTACTTCGCGCCGCTCCCTCAAGCAGCGAGATTATGAACGACACCACCACTCAACTTCCCTCTACAGCTACCCCAGCTGGCACCACAAACGCACCACTTCAATCAGCATCTAAATAAGGAGCACCACGTATGTCTATCGTCGACCGCCCATCCAAAGGCACAGCAACATCTGCAAAATCTTTGGGTAAGGGTTTAACCATTGAACGCATCTATACCAGCGAAGGCGTTCATCCCTACGACGAAGTCACTTGGCAACATCGTGATGTAGTGCAGACCAACTGGAAATCCGGAGAGGTCATCTTCGAACAAAAGGGCGTTGAATACCCTGATTTCTGGTCCGTCAATGCATCGACCATCGTTACAACTAAATATTTCCGCGGTGCCGTGGGGTACGACAACCGTGAGTGGTCTCTTAAGCAGGTTATCGATCGCGTCGTTCTTACATATACCAAGGCCGGCAAGGAATTCGGATACTTCGCAACTGATGCTGATGCGCAGGTCTTCGAACACGAACTGACCTGGATGCTCTTGCACCAAGTCTTCTCATTCAATTCACCAGTCTGGTTCAACGTTGGAACCAATGCACCACAGCAAGTAAGCGCCTGCTTCATCTTGTCTGTTGATGACACTATGGATTCGATCCTCAACGGGTATCGCGAAGAGGGACTGATCTTCAAGGGTGGCTCCGGAGCTGGACTCAATTTGTCTCGTATCCGTTCATCCAAAGAATTGCTCAAGTCAGGTGGAACCGCCTCTGGCCCAGTTTCATTTATGCGCGGTGCTGATGCATCAGCCGGAACCATCAAGTCAGGTGGCGCAACCCGTCGCGCTGCGAAGATGGTTGTCCTTGATGTTGATCATCCAGATATCGAAGAGTTCATCGAGACCAAGGTCCGCGAAGAAGACAAGATCCGCGCTCTGCGCGATGCTGGATTCGATATGGATCTGGGCGGACGCGACATCATCTCTGTGCAATACCAGAACGCAAATAACTCAGTGCGGGTATCTGACAAGTTCATGCGCGCCTACGAGAACAACGAAGACTTTGGTTTAGTTGGTCGCGCCTCTGGCGAAGTTATCGAAACCGTCGAAGCTCGCCGCTTGTTCCGCCTGATGGCAGAGGCAGCCTGGGCTTGCGCCGATCCTGGAATTCAATATGACGACACCATCAATGATTGGCACACCAACTCTGAGACTGGACGCATCAACGCATCCAACCCTTGCTCCGAGTACATGTCACTGGATAACTCTTCATGCAAC
>CAIKID010000042.1 GCA_903827345.1 uncultured Actinomycetes bacterium
CGCATAACTACGGAGTTGCTGGGCGATCACCCACGTCTCAGCGAGATCGCAACAGATCTGCCGGTAAGCGCCAGCTGGATCCGAGGCTCCGATGGCTTTATTGCATTCGGAGAATATAAATCTCATGTCGTTTCGGGAAAGAAACGCTTCGCCGATGCATCTGTCTGGTGGCAGAACGAACTCTCGCAACTAGAGATTAAGAACAATGTGCATGGAGTTGGAACTGGTCCAATCCTCTTTGCATCTTTCGCTTTTTCTGAGGAAGAGCCTTCGCTCATCACGATCCCGCAAATTGTTGTAGTTCAGAAGAATGGAAAATCTTGGATTACCTGGATCGGGAACGGGCAACCAGAGCTATCGAAGCGCATCATTAAACAGAGCGGCTTGGAGTTGACCTGGAACGAAGGCGCGCTCAGCGATAGCGAATGGTCGCAAGCAGTCGAAGAATCGGTATCAAGAATTAAAGCGGGCGATCTTGAGAAAGTAGTTCTAGCGCGAGATCTCATAGCTGTTGCTAATAGGGAGATTGATCCTGCAGCGTTGATTCAATCTTTGGAGACTGAATATCCATCTACCTGGCTCTTCCTGGTCGACAACCTGATCGGCGCCACTCCAGAATTACTTGTCCGCTTGAGCAAGTCGTTGGTAACTTCCAGAGTTCTCGCGGGAACAATCCGCCGAACTGGGGATGAGGAGCGGGACTTCGCCCTTGCTGGATCATTAGCTAAGTCCTCCAAGGATCTCGAAGAGCATGAATATGCGGTGCGCTCGGTTGCAGAAGCACTTGAACCCTTCGCATCGTCTACTAATGTGCCCGAGTCGCCCTTTGTACTTCACCTTCCCAACGTCATGCATCTAGCTACCGATGTCACGGGCGTTATTAATGACACCGCTAGCAAAGTAGATATTTTTAAATTAATCGCTGCGTTACATCCTTCGGCCGCTGTTTGCGGAACTCCAACAGAGAAAGCCATGGATCTGATTACCGAATTAGAATCCATGAATCGCGGTCGTTATGCCGGGCCTGTAGGTTGGATCGATGCACATGGTGATGGTGAAATGGGAATTGCACTGCGTTGCGGGCAGATAGCACCAGATCATAAATCGATTCGCGTCTTTGCTGGCTGTGGAATTGTTGCAGGATCTAGCGCCGAGCAAGAACTGGCCGAAAGTCAGGCTAAATTGCTTCCGATTCGCAGCGCGTTAACCAGGCTCTGAGTAATTTCTTTCAACCGTTCTGCGTTAACCACTCGATCAGGAACTTCCACAATTACGAAGTTCAACCCGTTAGCCTCATGGATGATTGAGTGAAGCAAGTCGGATTCACTTTTGACTTTAGACACCTGCCCGCTAAAGCCACGTATAACCCGCTCTAAATCCAGGTTATGTGGCGTTCCAAATATCTTCTCGAAACCATCCACCCCGGCTTGTGACAAGGTATTGAATATCCCGCCACCATTGTTGTCGATGATGAAAATCGTCAAATTGGCCTTACTTGGATTTACCAGCGCGGAGATATCATGCAGAAAGGTAATGTCCCCCATAATTGCATAGGAACGCTCGTACTTTTCTGCGATACCAAATGCGCAAGAAATATTGCCATCTATTCCAGCTAATCCACGATTAGCAAAGGTACTGATACCTGAACGTGGAGTAGCAAAGGCCTCAATGTCGCGCACTGGGCGACTGCTGCCCACGAAGAGCGCGGCGCCTTCGGGGATATTGGAGGTAATCGCAACTACCGCAGATTGTTCAGACCAATCCAAATGGAGAGCGCTCTGTGCGGTTATCGCCGCATCTTTCCAGAGCTTTAACCAGGCGGGATCGGCAGTGGAGTGACCATCAGGGAGATGGCTAAAAATCTTGGATGCCCGTCTCTCGGTATCTATGTTGAGCGCGCGCGGGTCAATCACAACAACATTTGCACACTCGTTAATAAGCGCAGCAATACTTCGTGAGAGCGTCGGGCGGCCAACGATGATGATCTCGTCAGGTTTAAGGGAGCTACGAATTTCCGCATCAGCTAAGAAGAGTGAAGCATGCGCAATACTGGCGGGAAAAGAGAGTGGATCTTCCGCAATAATCGGCCAGCCAATCGTTTTGGCGTGGAAAGAAATACTTTCGGCAGAGAGTCCCGCTCGGTCATGACCCACGACCATGACCCCACGAGCTTTTGGATAGAAGACCTCGTTCGGTTCTCCCTTTGGATATTCCTTGGTGTGTGGCTTTAAACCCGCTAACCAATCGGTGCGGTCATCAGAGAGAAGCGGTTCATCAAATTGAATATTCAAGTGAACCGGCCCTGATGTCAATGAATCTGCAATGCGAATCGCGGAGGAGATATCAACCGTCGAAACTGGTTCTAGCAATCCAACCTGCAAGGTAGTTTGATTTGCGCCTGTGCGCCGTAGGTGGGCGGGTCGATCTGCTGTAATAACCAACAATTTATTAGCAGAGTGGTACGCCTCCAAAGCCGCTGGGTGAAAATTAGCCGCCGCGGTTCCACTAGTACAGATCACGGCAACGTAATTATCCGAGGCTTTACTTAATCCAAGGGCAAAGAAGGCGGCGCCACGCTCATCTATACGCACATAGAGGTTAACAAGCCCAGCAATTTCTGCTTCGTGTAAGGCAATTGAAATCGGGGCGTTACGAGATCCAGGAGAAAGGACGAAATCCGAAACCCCATTCTCGATTAATTGCCGGACGATATCGCGCGCTAACGATGTTGAATTCACGCGCTCCGCCCTTCAATTAATTGCAAGACCCTAAGGATACGTTGCTTCCAAAATTCGGCACGTTCCGGGGATGCGAGGTACCTCTCAAAATCGATTGGTTCACGGTGCTTCACTTCAATATATCCATCCTCAACGGCGGTCGCCGGAGAGCAGATATCTCCCTCAAAAAGTGCAACCGTTCCCAGGCCGCAGGCGAGAGAACTCTCTTCAAATGAGGCAGCAAGGGCCAGCCCATGTGAAATACCGATCCCGGTTTCTAGCGCACTAGAAATAACAACAGGTAAACCAATTTCGTCTGCGATCTTCTTCGCAGCTTTAAAACCGCCAACTGGCTGCCACTTAAGAATCGCGACATCAGCAAAGCGCGAAAAATTGCTGAAGTCCGCACCTAGATTCTTGCGGATTGATTCATCAGCTGCGATCCGAATCGGAACTTCTGGTTTAACTACAGCGAGTTCTTCGAGGCTAACGCAAGGTTGCTCGACGTAATCAAAGACCTTTCCGAAACGTAGGTGGTATTCCAGTAAATTGCTAATTGCCTGATCTGCATCCCACCCTCCATTTACATCCAAGCGAATCTTCATCTCTGGGTTAATTTCAAGCACTTCTGCAACAACGAGGGAGCCCCGCTCAAAATCATCAACCTTTATCTTCACGGTAGCGCTTCCAGGAAAACGATCAAGAATCCCACGCACTTGTGCTGGTTCCACAATAGGGAGCGTTGCATTAACTGCAATCCGATCGTGATAAAGCTGCGGCCAAGGTTGGTGAGCCGCCTCTAGCGCAGCTGTCATCCAAACCGCCGACTCTGCATCGTCATACTCAAGAAAGGGGCTGAACTCTGACCATCCCGCACTTCCACGAAAGATGGCAACTTCCCGAACCATGATTCCGCGAAATTTATTGCGTAGCGGTATCTGGAGAATCGACAGCTCAGGACAATACTTTTCCAGCATTGTTATGGGCGGCGTGGGAATTTGCTGAAGTCGGGGTCGCGCTTCTCTTTATAAGCGTCACGGCCTTCCTGGCCTTCCTCCGTCAAGTAGAAGAGGAGCGTTGCATCGCCCGCAAGTTGTTGCACTCCGGCAAGGCCATCATCTGCGGCGTTGAGCCCCGCTTTCAAAAGGCGAAGAGCCATCGGTGAGTGGCGGAGCATTTCGCGACACCAGGAAACGGTCTCAGCTTCTAACTCAGCAACCGGAACGACGGTATTTACGAGTCCCATCTCCAAAGCTTCACCAGCGTCGTATTGGCGGCACATAAACCAAATTTCGCGCGCCTTCTTCTGACCAATATGAGCGGCGAGCAATCCGGCACCATATCCACCATCAAAGGATCCAACCATAGGACCAGTCTGACCAAACTTCGCATTGTCAGCTGCAATCGTGATGTCACAGACAACGTGCAGAACATGTCCACCACCGACCGCCCAACCGGCGACCATGGCAACAACCGGCTTAGGCAATCTGCGAATTTGGATTTGGAGATCGAGTACGTTAAGTCGACCGATTCCTTTCTTTCCAAGTGCATCGCTGCCGATATATCCATCATCACCACGGACGTTGATATCGCCACCTGAACAAAATGCTTCAGTACCCGCACCGGTAAAGATAATGACTCCAACTGATTCATCGTCGCGAGCGAGCGAAAACGCCTCTTGCAATTCGATGAGGGTCTCTGGACGGAAGGCATTTCTGACTTCCGGGCGGTTGATCGTGATCTTTGCAATACCGTCGCCCACTTGATAAATAATGTCTGCGAACTTCTCGCCACCCGCGCCGATCTCCCAGGTTGGGATCACTCGACTGCCTGGTTCACGCTTAAACGGCTTACTCACTCTTGCTCCTTTTGCAGCGCTGGAATTTCACTTCCGGTAATTCGTTCCAAGCCGATAGCCTACGGGGGCTATGGTTAATACGTCACCGCG
>CAIKID010000043.1 GCA_903827345.1 uncultured Actinomycetes bacterium
ACCTGCTAAGAAAGCACCTGCTAAGAAAGCACCTGCTAAGAAAGCACCTGCTAAGAAAGCACCTGCTAAGAAAGCACCTGCTAAGAAAGCACCTGCTAAGAAAGCACCTGCTAAGAAAGCACCTGCTAAGAAAGTTACCGCTAAAGCTGGATTAACCAAAGCTGCAAAATCTGCCCCAAATAAATCGACAGCGCTAGGAGCAGAGAGTGCAGCCGTTGCAGCAGGAACAGCGACTGGAGTTGCAACCTCCAAACAGATGGCTGAAAAGAAAGTAGCTGAGCAGAAGGCAGCTCCAGCGCAGGTTGCGAAGAGGGCGCCAGCAAAGCCTCTTAAGAAGTTGCGGATGCACCGCCTTCGCTTGAAGTTATAACAGTTAGCTCCTTTAGCTAAAAGTGAGAGAGTAAAGAGAGATAAGGGTTGAGACTTGGATTTTTCATCGCTCATTGGTCGAGCAACTGCGCTCCCTACTCGTCGATGTGAGTGCCAAGTCTCTAACTCCTGGGGTTCTCACTGCTGCAGCGTCAGAGTTAGAGCGCAATCCGGAAATAGGTGGCGAAGAAAACTGATTTCCACTTGTGGGACCAATAGATAGGGAGTAACTTCTTGATATGGAGATTATCTTTCATACTCGCAATGCTGTACTCGCAGAAGATTTTCGCTCCATCGCCTCGGATAAGCTAAAAACGCTGCAACGCTTTAGTGTCGTCATTGACGGAATTAAGGTAGAAATCATTCATGAGCCTAATCCACGCTTTGGCAAGACTTCACACTCGGTAACTCTTTCAACTCATGGAAGTGGCCCATTTCTTCGCGCAGAGGGACAGGCATTTAACGACCTGGCAGCCTTTGATCTCGCGGTCAAAAGTTTAGAGTTGCAACTACGCAAGGCGCACGAGCGGATCAAAGAGATCGGTCACGAATCGCTACGCGAAGCTAAAGGGTAAAGCCCCACGCCTGCGGGCGTGAGATACTAATTCGGTGAGTACCGTGGTGAACTATCTGAAGGCTCGTCGCCGTTACTACCTTAAACAGAGAAAGCTCTTTGATGCATGGAAAGTGCGATTCAAGCGTGAATCTCGACTTCGTATCATCTCGCGTAAGCGCAAAGCCATCGCATTTGTTAGATCACCTCTGCGCAGAAAACCCAGCTTCCTCATCGGACCAACAAACTCTGCAAATCAAGGAACGTTGTGGAGCCGCGCACTCACTCACGCGGGCCTACCATCACAATCGCTGCGCATTTCGGGTGACCTCGCCAACGAGTGGTTCACCTCAGACTTTGCCCTTAATCAGAGCGATTGGCGCGAGTTCCAGAAGCGGCAGGAGCTAGCAGATCTCGTAGCATCCACCAAAGATGTGCTCCTCTTTGAATCTCTGCGCCCCATCTTTAGGTTGCTCAATGCCAAGGATGGTCGAAATCAGATCCTGGAAGATTTTGAGTTGATGGAGCTTATGGGAAAGCAGTTCGGGGTTATTTTTCATGGTAGCGATATTCGCGATACCAAATCTCATGCGGCTAGAAACCCATACTCGCCCTTCCATAACGAGAGTCCTGATCTCGAGAAGTTGCAGGTTCGGAGCGCAGAGAACGCTGCCGTGTTGCCCTTGCTCCGCGAGAAAAAGATCCCAATCTTTGTAACCACGAAAGATCTCTTGCTCGATGTTCCAGATGCACATTGGCTACCGGTCACCATAGATTTCGATCGTTTCCAACAGGTGGCGAAGACGGCACCGATTTTTCCAGAGCCTGCAGGAAAGATGCGTGTTCTCTTCCTGCCCAGTCGCTCCTGGTTAAAGTCCGCTGAATTAATCGAACCGGTTCTAATCAAATTACGCGATGAAGGGCTCATTAGTTATCACAGCTATATCGCTAACGGCGAGACCCTTATGCATTCTGAGATTCCAGATGCCATGGCGCAGGCCGATTTGGTGATTGATCAGTTGCTTGGAGTTGTCGGAGTTTTCCCTATCGAGGCACTTGCTGCAGGTCGTTTAGTGATGAGCTATTTACCGCCCGAAGCGGGGGAAATCCCAATCATTAACATCTCTCCCAAAACCCTTGAATCAGAGATTAGACGGATCGCGCACGAGAGGCCAAAGCAGGTAGCTGGCGTGGAGTATGCATCGCGGTGGCACGATGGACGGGAAAGTTTGCGCGCTTTAGCAGAGGTCTTCGGATTCAAAATTTAAGGTAGTGATTCAAGATTTAAATAGGGCGAAGCAGATGCTTAAGGAAGCGGACCCACATACTTGGCATAGCCCTTCTCCCAATTGCTTAAGAAAACAGCTTGCCCAGCTTTGAGGGTTAACGTTCCTGCACATACCAACTGGTGGATACGATTTTCTAACTGATCTTTGAGGTATGCGCTGAACTTTATGTTGCGTGGTTCTGGAAATAAGTTGAGTGGGCTTGAGGGATGGCCACCGACCTCTAGGGGAACGATGTGATCTTCCTCGTAATTCTTCATATTGAGATCGCCATTGAGGTTATATCCGGAGAGCAGCTGGTTGTACTTCAGTTGATTGGTATAGGTGACGGGAGGGCGAACCGTCGCCGTCCAACCCGAGACGCAGATTGTGCTTCGTATGTTTGCCTGGGAAACGAGAGGATTTACGGCGCCGGGCGTTACCTTGATATTGGGAAGGCCAGAACTTTCAGAATATGTTGCAGCGCCACAGGCGGATAAGCCAAAAGTTGCTGCCAAGATAAAACTCGTTGCAATTATCGCTGAACTCCGTGAAGTGCGGCGCAGGAGAGTGGACTCCCAGAGGCTTTGTGGATTCTGAAACCTTACGGACATTTATAACCAAACTCGCTTTCAACATTGGGCGGAACTGTTCCACATCCGACGAGAGCGGTTCCAAAGTCAACGACGCTCCACTGCCCGCTCTTCACGGTAGCAAAGCCAGTAGCAATATCGGTGACCGGAAGGTATGGAACTGTGGTGAAGATGATCCATTGTGGATCAACAGTGGAGCTACGAATATTAACGACCGCTCCGAAGTATTGATCACCTTGCATCTCGGCATTGGTAATGCTTTTAACGAGATCGAGGGCGGTTGCTTGTGGAACTAATTTCCCTCCCTTATATCTATTGAAGTATTGCGAAGGATTATTTGGGTATTGACCTATGAGCGCCCAGGGGACTATCACCTGGGGCAGCTGGCCGGTCGTTGGGTGAGGCCATTGAATAAACCAGCCCGCATCGGTATCAATACCAGCTGGCAATCTCTGCGCGAGTTGCTTCTTGAGAGCGGCCGTATCCCAATTAACCATCTTGGGGTGATTTGCTCCAAAACTAGAAACCAAGAGGTTGATCCCTGTTACCAGCGAACTGTCGGAGGGCCTGGCATCGCCTGAAGGGGCACCGCAACCAGAGAGGAGGAGAACTCCCACGACTGCCGATGCAATTCCTATGAGGGAGCGATTTTTAATGGCCACGCTCCGATAGTAATCCCTGCATAGCTCTCTGTATTCTTTTCAACAAGGATCCCGATCTGGAGGCGCTCTCCACAGGCAAAAGTTATCCCCAACAGAATTTCCCCCGCTCTCGCGGGGAGGTCACCTAGAGTTTCCTGAGCAAGTGAATGATGCAACGAATGAATTTGGCCCGCTGGCTGAGTTAATGGCAGATCCCACCATCGAAGAGATTTGGATCAATTCTCCGCATCGCATCTTTGTTGCACGCGCTGGGGTCAGCCAACTGACAAATTTGGTTCTTAAACAACAAGATATTCGCGATCTCGTTGAGCGGCTCTTGATGTGGGGCGGACGGCGCTTGGACCTCTCGCATCCCTTTGTTGATGCCAGGCTGCCCGATGGGAGTCGTTTACATGTTGCGATCCCTGATGTAACCGCCACGCATTGGGCGGTAAATATTCGCAAGCATTTGATTCGTGGAAACTCACTCACCCACTTAGCCGAACTTGGGGTAATGACCCCTGCAATCGCTGATTACTTGGCGTTGGCTGTTCATGAGGGGCTAAATATTTTGGTGAGTGGATCTACCCAGGCCGGTAAGACAACCCTTCTTAATGCTCTAGTGAGCGCCACCCCACTCCACAGTCGCGTGATCACTATCGAAGAGGTCTTCGAATTAAGGCCACAGCTACCCGATTGTGTGGCGCTCCAAACCCGTCAAGCAAATTTACAAGGGGAAGGTGAGATTCCGCTACGCAAGTTGATTAAAGAGGCGTTGCGGATGCGACCCTCTCATTTGGTGGTGGGAGAAATTCGAGAGGCAGAGGCCTTGGATCTATTGATCGCTCTCAACTCAGGGTTACCCGGAATGGCCACGATCCACGCTAACTCTGCGCGCGATGCCATCGCTAAGTTGCAGACCCTTCCATTGTTAGCTGGCGAAAACATCTCTTACCATTTTGTGGCCCCTATTGTTGCCGCGACTATTGACTTGATTGTTCACACAACAATCTTGCGAGAAAGTGGTGAGCGGCGCATCGTTGAGTTATCTCATGTCACGGGACGGATAGAGAACGATCGTGCAGAGATAGAAACTCTTTACGCCTATCGAAAGGGCAGGTATGAAGCGGGACTCGGGGACCCGATGCGCATCTTCACTCCATCTAGGTCGGCGGCGTCGGCGTGAGGGGCGCAGTCACTGGAAGTTCGCGCTCCGCGAGTTCAAGCTCCGCAAGTTCAAGCCCCGCACATTCAATCAAGAAGCGTCATCTTCTCCTCGCTTCTTTCGCAGGATTCCTGATTGCAAGGCTCGTAATTGGTTCCGTTCTTTTGGCACTCCCGATCGCTGCGCTCTCCCCGGCGATTCCATACCTGTTCAGAAAGAGAAGAGTGGAGCGCAGGCAATCTCAACTCGCGGGGTTGTGGCCTGAACTTCTCGATCACATGATCTCTGGATTGCGATCTGGACTATCTATTGCCGAAACCCTGGCGGGGTTGGCAGTCCGAGGTCCAGAGATTTCGCGCCCAATCTTTCAAGAATGCCAAACGCTCTTACGCAATGGGTCGGATATTGAACGAGTCTTCAATTACATCAAAGTGGAATTTAACGATCCAGTTGCCGATCAAGTTTGTGAGGTGCTGGATTTTGCGCGAGGGACAGGAAGCCGTGATACCGCAATAACACTTCGGACGTTGGGGGACTTTATCCGGAGCGATATTGCGGTGCGCGGTGAGATACGCGCCAAGCTGGGATGGGTTAAGAATTCGGCCCTGGTTGCAGCGATTGCGCCATGGATCCTGCTCGTGATTCTCTCAACGCAGCCCAGCACGGTACAGGCATTTTCAACCAGTACCGGAAATCTCATTCTCTTCGTTGGGGTGGCGATGAGCGCTTTGGCCTATCTATGGATGTCGCGAGTTGGCAGAGTGCAGAGTATTCCCCGGATATTTCGAGAGGTGAATGCGTGAGGCTGATAGTTGCGCTGATCGCAATCGCCCCGATCTTGGGTATTGCTATCTACATTTTATGGCTGGAGTTCCGCCACGAAATTGTGACTGGATTTAGCGGCTTCTCATCTAAGACTGAAAGCAGAAAATCACGGCGACATATTGAGATGGAGTTCCCTCTTGTAGTTGAGCTCTTCGCTATCTTGTTGGCGGGAAACTTAAGCCCGGCCAGCGCGCTAGAACATATAAGTCGACGGACGAGCGGGGAGTTCGCGCTTCTGCTTAGGGATGCGGTGGTAGAGATACAAGGTGGCGTAAGTCTTTCACAGGCGCTTGATGTACTGAGTGCACGGATTCAATCTCCAATGGTTCGCAGATTTTGTGACTCTCTGATGATTGCCGTGGAGCGTGGATCGCCGCTGGTAGATGTGGTGCATCGACAGGTAGAAGAGGTCCGCAACGAGCAGCGCTCGCGCCTCTTGGAGGCGGCTGGCAAAGCTGAGATCGCCTTGATGATTCCGGTGGTCTTCCTAATCCTTCCGATCTCTGTCCTCTTTGCGCTCTGGCCCTCCTACTTTGCCCTGGGGCGGAGCGTGGGTATCTAAATGTGGATGGGTTCTTCATTCGTGGCAGAAATCGTCCGCAACCGATTCAAAGATAAAAGTGAAATGACGAATGTTAGGAGAGGTGATGTATAAATACATAATACGGAAAGTCGCCAAGGCGCTTTTGAGCGAGGCATTGCTGAGCAAGGCAGTGCCGGGGCATGTAGTGAATCGATTCCGAGCAAAGATTCATGATTTTTTTCTCAGTCGTTCTATCTATCTATTCCAGAATCTGCGCAGCGAACG
>CAIKID010000044.1 GCA_903827345.1 uncultured Actinomycetes bacterium
GGTCAGTGCTTTTACCGACCTCGTTGTGTAACCCTTATTGGCAGCGCCTTGATCAATCCAGTAGCCGATATGCGCACCGCGATATGCACCTAGAACTATGCCCCCGAGGGTGATCTGCCCGATAAGCCGCTCTTTGCCCTTTTTGCGCAGCCATATCCCTAAAGATAACGAGCGCTGCTCGCGCCCCTCTTTGTTGTAATGACGCACCATTCCAAAGTAGCTAGGCAATGTGGCATCCGACTCAATGAAAGGGCGCGTAGCTTCCCAAGGAGCGAGCCATGCACTATTTGCCCGTCGAACTTTCTGCCACTCCGAGCGATCGCGATAGCGCAAGGGCCGCAACAAGAGCTCGTGGTCCGAGATGAGATAGGGCCAACGTTCCATCTTTAAAGCGTTCTATCCAAGATCATGATCTCTGCAATCTCGCCTTTTAGGTAGCCGGGCGAATCGGCGGACACGGTTATAAAGGCGCTGGCTTGTGAAAGAGCCAAGAGTTGACTCTGGTCCGGTATTGGAGTGACAAAGGGCTCCCCCGAACCTCCAGAAGAGAGGGTTGCTCGTACAAGTGAGGCATACCCAATGGGTGATTCGAGATCGCCAGCTAACGCCGCCTTAACTGTCGACCGGAATACATTTTTGACACCTAACATGGTCCGAATCATAGGACGTATAAATATTTCGAAAGAAATATAAGCACTGATGGGGTCACCTGGGAGGGTTATGACGGGGATTCCATCTTCTCCGATCGTTCCATAGCAATGTCGCGCGCTTCCCTCGAGATTGGGGATGACGCTGGCGATCTCTCCCATTTCGCGTAGAACCTCTTCTATAAGTTCAAAAGAGCCATCGTTACTTTCGCCGCTGATCACGATGAGATCAGCCCGAACCAGTTGATCTTCAATAACCGATTTTAATTGTGCGTGATTTACCGGAATGGTGTGGACGCGGTAGGCGACCGCTCCCGCCTCCTTAGCGGCGGTTGCGAGCATCCAAGAGTTGGTTTCAAACTCGCCTGCTGCGGTAATGGGCTGCCCAGGTTCAACAAGGTCATCGCCCGCAGAGATCACTACAACGCGGGGATGTGGCTGTGTGGGAAGGCGGGAGAGTCCAAGTGATGCAGCTAGACCAATCTGAGGCGAACGAATCCGGGCGCCCTTATGGAGGACGATGTGATCGTCGACGTAGATGTCATCGGCCAAGGTTGCGCCATGAGCATCGAGAAGCGGCATGTCAAAGGGAGTGAGCGAGTGGGAAATCGCAAGTAATTCCGCCAACATCTTTTTGACAGTAATCTGCGAGTCCATGGTTTAACCTTACTTCTTTCACCATGCAATCTTGTGGAGGTGCTCTCGTGGATTCAACAGATAGGACCAAGCACACACTTCGTGCGTACTTTCGCCATGAGCGCGAGCTTACTTTCACCTCCGAAAGTTGGTTGCATATTGTGCAAGCGCGCGAGATCCAAAACGCCCAAGTTGTTGCCTCATACGTATCGTATGGATTCGAGCCACAAACTATAGATATTAATAGTGCTTTGCTCCGCGAAGGGAAGATCCTTCTACTTCCAAGAACTTTGCCAGATAAAGATATTGAATGGGTGGCGTGGGATGGAAGAGAAGAGTCCTTACAAAAAAATGGCAAGGTGCTCGAACCAATCGGCGTGACATTTACCGATCTCCAATCAGTTGGCGCGGTAATCGTTCCAGCGCTGACTATTGATCGAGAAGGAAATCGCATGGGTCAAGGTGGCGGGTCCTACGATCGGGCACTTGCACGCTTGCATGCTTGGAAAGTTGGTTTAGTTGGAGCCGGGGAAATATCGAGTGAAATTTTACCTGTTGAAAGCCACGACCAAAAGGTCGATGCAGCCGGTACCCCAGAACTGCTTTTGCGATTTAGTCGGGATGCTCCAGGTCACCTCTAGCGAGTGTAGATAAATACTTATTGTATTTAGTGAGTTCATCTTCTTCCCCCATAGCGGCGGCACGATCTGCTGCACGATCGATGCGCTTCGCCTCTCGGGAGTCATCTCTCATCCATTGAATAAAGGTGGCAATGAGTGCAATAAGAATTGGAATCTCGCCCATCATCCAGCCCAGCGATGCACCCACATGTTGATCAGCCAACAACTGAGCGTTCCAAGGGCGATGAAGTGATGCGAAATATCCACCGTCGGTCAGGGTCGTTGTCGAAAGCAGCGCGATAGAGAAAAAGGCATGGACGCTCATCGCGGCAAAGAGCACAATGATTCGAACGATATGTGGAATCTTCCGGGGATTGGGATCGATTCCAACAATCACATAGAAGAAAAGATATCCTGCCAATAAAAAGTGAATGTCCATCAAGATATGTCCGCTGTGAGACTGCATCAACTTTCCAAAGAGCGGTGTCATGTAAAGCAGGAAAAGCGAGCCATCAAAGAGACCTAGCGCAATAATAGGGTTGGTGATGATTACTGAATACCGAGAATGAATAACGGTGATGAGCGTCCCGCGAATACCGCGCTCTTGCGGGGTGCGGCCGAGTGGCAAGGTGCGCAAAGCTAAGGTCACTGGAGCAGCTAAGACAAAACCAATTGGGGCGATCATTCCTAGGATCATGTGAGCCAGCATGTGATACGAGAACGCAAAGTGCGCGTACACCCCGATCCCGCCGCTCGTCGCAAAATCGACAAGTGCAACTGCCACTGCAAAGGCCACGGTCCGACCCACCGGCCATGTGTCGCCGCGCCTGGTGAGTACCACTACACCACAGATATAAAGAGCCGTGATCAACAATATGAAGCCCAAGATCGTTCCATCTGGCGAATAGGCGGTGAGCACTCGAGAGAAGGTAGGCGCCGCCGGCATTGCAATCCCGGTGATTCCAATGGATGGATCGCTGGCAGCCTTTATTCCCGCAGCAGAGATAGGTGGGAGCGTCGTGCTTAACCACCCTCCGATCGCTACAGCACTGATCATCACCAGACTTTCGTTGACCAGGAGTCGAAAAGTTTGTTTCGTTCCCTCAACTTTTGCAGCGATGAATCTCCGGTGCCTAGCACCCACAGCAACAAGAAGAAGAAATAGCGCCACCTTAATTACCACCAAGAGGCCGTAGCGACTCTGCCACCCCGCCCAGAAATTCAATCGCGTCCAGGCATTTGCGATGCCACTGATTCCAACAACAATTGCGGCCCAGAACGCCAGAGCACTAAACCTGGAGATAGATCCTGATCGCTCATGGGGCGATATGGAAATAAGCCCGATAACTCCACCAACCCAGAGCGAAACGGCGCCTACGTGGAAGATAAGTGAGCCAATCGCCAGTCCATGATTTCCCGCGCTGGAGGCATGGCTTTGGAAGAGCGGGACGAGTAGTGCCAGCATTGTGAGAGCCAGCGCAAAGTAGATGGCTCCAACTTTTCTGGAACGCGCTACCAACGCGACCGCTCCGATTCCCATCAGAATTTGGAAGAGGTAGTCGCGGCCGATACTTGTTGAGGTCAAAAAAGTTGAGAGAGTCGATAAATTTAATGCGTCTCGGAAACTTCCATCCAACAGATTGACAAGTTCGGTAAGCACTCCCCCGACGGTTGTGACAATCCAAGCGATCGTTGCGAATAGAGCCAATTTTTTAATGCGATGAGCTTCTGTATTTAATCTTCCGCGCTCTTCACCGAGCAAGAATCCGATGGCAAAGAGCAAGCCAACGCCAACAATTATTGCGAAGAGATAAAGATCTTTGACGACCGGAAGTAATAATCCAACGAGGGAGTTCGCACTTTGCAAGTGGTTCTGGAGATCTACCACTGCACTTTCGAGAATTATTTTTCGCCTCGTTCATGCGCACGACGTTGCCGCCCTTTGCGAGCCTGAATCCATATCATCCGGGCATACCAAAAAAGGAAGAGCAGAACGAGTGTGGCAATCCCCAGAAAGACATAGACGGTGATACTTGCAGATGAGCTGCCCGTTGATCTCTTGAATATTGCTGTTGAGCCACCGGATGGAGTTGGAGTTGCACTGGGCGAGGTGACGGTCGCGGGCGCGTTAAAGAGAAATGTGTACGAACCAGTTACGGGATCATCAGTCGGACTCAAAAGTGTATAAGCAACGGTATAAATACCGGTGACGGTGAGCGGCTTGAGCCCAACGACCGCGGTGGTATCAGCAATCGTCAATGAGCCATCGTCGACTTTAAGGCCGTTGGGATCTGTGACTGCCAAGCTATTTCCATCTGGCAGGAGCGGAGTTGCTGCTGTCACAGAGACGGCATTGGGTGCCTGGGAGAGAACTGCGCCGACTGCCGGCACCGTAGATACAACGCTATTTGCCTCTGCACTGGGGGCTGTAAAGGCGCTCAATCCAAGTAGAGCGGCAACTACTGCCGTTCGAACCGGCCTGCTCGACATTAGATTGCGCATTGCCAGCCCTTCATTCCGCCAGAGAGCCTCAAAATACGCCCTCAATCCCTCGTGGATTAGAACCTATCCTCTCACCTCTTTACACTTACCTCCATGCCGACCTACGAATACGCGTGCGCCGACTGCGGTCACCAATTTGAGCAGTTCCAAGCCTTCTCTGAGGAGCCAATCCTCACCTGCCCAGAGTGCAAAGGTGAACTTCGCAAGGTCTACTCAAACGTTGGAGTGGTCTTCAAAGGGACAGGTTTCTACAAGAACGATTCTCGTCCAGCCCCATCTAGTAGTAGCGAGTAGTTAAAGCTAAGGCTTATACGTGATGCGGTGGCTTATCAGCCGCGATCTCTGCCTCACGTCGGGCTTCATCATCATCGCGCGGATCAATCTCATCCTGCGTTACCTTCGGCAAGATATTTGAGTCGCTCATTTGCTCCCCGCTCTCATGGCTAGATCTAATCCATCAAGCAAATCTTCAAAGGCCGCTTCGGGTAGATGTCCTTCGACGATCAAGGTTGACGCCCCTTGCACCGCGGTCCAGGAAAGCAATTCGCCATACTTGCGCATTGACTTGGAAATCACTCCGGTAGCGAGCAGATCATCAAGACACTTAGTAAGCATGATGAAGGCCTCTTCGCCCTTGTGATCCCCTTGCCTCTCAATCTTGCAAAAGCCACCGAACATCAAGCGAAATAAATTAGGCTCTTTATTCGCCCAGCGAAAATATGTCCGCCCCAATTCGCGGTAGCGCAGTTTGGCAGCCCGCGCTGAAGTTCCAGGAATTTGTGCGAGCGCATCCCGCTGCATATTTGCTAGGTCAATGAAGAGTTTGTCGCCGACCCCGCCAATCAAAGAATCTTTATCTGGGAAGTAGTGATACACCGCGCTCGGACTGACACCGACCTGTTCGGCGACCGCTCGTAACGAAAGGTGGTCCGGTCCGGTCTGGCGGACTAGATCAAGTGCCGCATCTATGAGAGCCGCTTCTAAATCGCCATGGTGGTAATTCTCGCGGGCAACCCGCTTGCGCCGGACGACATTTGTTATGGACACGCCCAAAGTATCCCCCTTAACTTGACAATGTTCAAATCGACACCCCATAATCTGAACACTATTCAGATATCGACCACCCCTGAAAGGCACCACCTATGTTTGAGAAACTCGGCCACAGCCTCGTTCGCCGCCGCAAGGCAGTTTTAGCGCTCTTTTTTCTTATCTTGATTGTGGCTGGCGCAAGCAGCGCCCTGCTCATCCCGCGGCTAAGTAGCGGCGGCTATAACGATCCGGCCAGTCAATCAGCGAAGGCAGATGCCTATCTAACGACCACCTTCCACGTGAAGGATCCTGCCCTAGTGCTTGTCGTTGATAGCAAAACTTCGGTGACCGATCCGACAACGGTTGCAGATGCCGCCGCACTGGAAAAGACAATGTCGGGCGAGCTGGGAGTTACCAAAGTTCTCTCCTATTGGTCCGCTGGTGGCGCTCCTGCACTCAAGAGCGTTGATGGCAAAGCTGGTTACCTATTTGTATACACAGCAAATAATGATCCGGGTGGGTCTACCGATTTAGCCAAACTCATTCAAAAGAAGTACGACGGTACCTACAAGTCGCTGCGCGTTTACGTCGGTGGATTCTCAACCATCAGTTATGCCATCTCCTCAAAGATTTCTAAAGACCTCGCAGTAGCGGAGTCGATTTCGATTCCTCTGACCTTCCTGCTCTTACTCTTTATATTCGGCGGCCTCATCGCATCGGCGATGCCGCTCGTGGTAGGTCTTAGCGCAATTTTGGGTACCTTCCTCATCCTTTATCTGATCAGCTTGGCTACCGGAGTAAGTATCTTTGCCCTGAACCTCACAACTGGTATGGGCCTTGGACTTGGTATCGATTACTCACTTCTCATCGTCAATCGATTCCGCGAGGAATTGCACACGGGAAAGTCAGTTGAAGATTCGATAGCGCGCACAGTTGCTACCGCTGGTCGAACGGTCTTCTTCTCCGGTCTTACAGTTCTTGTCACCATCTCATCGCTGATGTTCTTCCCGCTGATGTTCCTCAAGTCATTTGGATACGCGGGTATTGGAGTGGTCTTCACCGCAGTATTTGGCGCTTTAATTCCGCTACCAGCCATCTTGGCGATGCTGGGTACTCGCATCGACAAGTTTGTCGTCCGCAAGAGTGCGATAACCCCTAAAGAAGATGGCCGCTGGGCCCAAACCGCCCGCTTTGTTATGAAGCGTCCCGTGGCAGTTGTGGTCTTTGTCTTAATGATTCTCGCCATCCTGGCTACTCCAATCAAAAATATTGTCTTCTCTGAAGTCGATAGCAGGGTGCTTCCAGCCAATAACCAGGCGGCGATAGCTTCCGCGGTCTCCATTTCACGTTTCGATGGGCAGAGCGCCAATCCGATAGAAATAATTATTCCCGGTGGGGCTGTGCATCAAGATCAACTAGCAACGTACGCAACAGATCTAGCAAAGGTGAAGAACATCGTTGCAGTTTCTGCACCTCAAGTGGTCGGCAACGATGTTCGGATATCAGCGACCTTCTCGATTAGTTCGCGCACAACACAAGCCGAAACCATGATCAATGCGGTGCGTGCTATTCCAGCGCCTTTCAAAACACTAGTGGGCGGCACCGCTGCTGATTACACAGATACGCAGGCGGGAATTTCGCGGACCGTTCCCTGGGCACTTGGTTGGATTGCCTTGTCGGTGTTGTTGCTGCTCTTTATGTATACCGGCTCGATCATCTTGCCGATTAAAGCCGTTGTTCTCAATATCCTTTCACTCGGCGCAACAATCGGCGCACTGTCCTGGATCTTCATTGAAGGACACATGACCTGGCTGGTGGGCTCCTTCACCAAGACGGGCACAATCGATACCTCCATGGTGATCTTGACCTGCATCGTGGTCTTTGGTCTTTCGATGGACTACGAAGTCTTCTTACTATCTCGTATCAAGGAAGAGCATGACGCCGGTCGCTCCAACATCGATGCCGTGGCTACCGGCCTACAAAGATCTGCCCGCATCATTACATCGGCGGCTGTTCTCCTAGCCGTCGTCTTCGCGGTATTTCTTACCAGCGGTGTAACAAATATCAAGACTCTGGGTTTTGGCGTCGCTTTCGCAATCCTCTTGGATTCGACCTTGGTGCGCGCACTATTAGTTCCAGCTTTGATGCGCCTCTTCGGTGAGCGCAACTGGTGGGCACCAAAGGCTTTGCAGCGGTTCACTATTAGCCAC
>CAIKID010000045.1 GCA_903827345.1 uncultured Actinomycetes bacterium
CCAACCTTGACGAGATCTTCGTAGATATCAGTCGCAGCATTGAAGCCTTCGTTTGCACCTAAGGTGCGAACCTTGGCAACAACGACATAACCTTCATGTCCGGCATTCTCTGCGATCCAGCGAAGTGGCTCATCGCAAGCTTTACGCACGAGACGAACTCCAACAGCGCGATCGCCTTCGAAGCCGAGATCATTTTCGATAGCCGCTGCTGCATGAACGAGCGCTGCTCCGCCGCCAACGACGATGCCCTCTTCTACTGCCGCACGGGTAGCAGAGATTGCATCTTCCAGACGGTGCTTCTTCTCTTTAAGTTCAACTTCAGTGTGTGCGCCAACCTTGATAACGCAGACGCCACCGGCAAGTTTTGCAACTCGCTCTTGTAGCTTCTCGCGATCCCATTCAGAATCGGTAGTTGCTAACTCGTTGCGAATCTCGTTAACACGGTTTGCAACTTCGCCTTTATCTCCGGCGCCATCAACGATTGTTGTAGCGTCCTTGGTGATGACGATGCGGCGGGCCTTACCCAAGAGTTCAAGGGTTACTTGATCGAGCTTGAGGCCAACTTCAGAGGTAATAACCTGACCACCGGTCAAGATGGCAATATCTTGCAACATCGCTTTACGGCGGTCACCAAATCCAGGGGCCTTTACAGCCGCTGAGGTGAAGGTTCCACGCATGCGATTTACAACCAGAGTAGAGAGCGCTTCGCCTTCTACATCTTCGGCAATGATCAATAGCGGCTTATTAGCAGCTGCTACCTTCTCGAGCACAGGAAGGATGTCAGAGAGCGATGAGATCTTCTGCGCTGAAATCAGAATGAAGGCATCTTCTAGAACCGTCTCCATGCGATCTGAGTCAGTTACAAAGTAAGGACTGATGTAACCCTTATCGAATTGCATTCCCTCGGTGAATTCCAGTTCGAGGCCAGTGGTTGAAGATTCTTCAACGGTGATAACGCCATCTTTGCCGACCTTATCCATCGCTTCTGCAATGAGATCGCCGATCGCTTTATCTTGAGCCGAAATTGTTGCAACATCAGCGATCTGAGCCTTGCCAGATACTGGTGTTGAATTCTTCTTGAGCTCCTCGGAGATTGCTTTGACGGCAGCTTCGATTCCGTATTTGATATCCATTGGCTGAGCGCCAGCAGCGAGGTTACGTAAACCTTCGCGAACCATTGCCTGTGCCAAAACTGTCGCAGTAGTAGTTCCATCACCGGCAACATCATTGGTCTTCTCAGCAACTTGCTTAACGAGCTGAGCGCCCATGTTTTCGGCTGGATCTTCTAGTTCGATCTCTTTAGCAATGGTGACGCCATCGTTAGTGATCAACGGTGCGCCATAACCCTTTGCAAGAACGACGTTACGACCGCGGGGTCCAAGCGTTACTTTGACGGTGTCGGCGAGAATGTTGACGCCGCGCTCCATCGCACGACGAGCGTTCTCGTCAAATGAAATAGTTTTACCCATGTTGGTTACTTCTCAATGATCGCTAGTACATCGCGGGCAGAGAGAACGAGGTATTCCTCGTTGTTGTACTTAACTTCAGTTCCGCCGTACTTGCTGTAAAGAACTACATCCCCAACTTTTACATCCATTGGAGTGCGTACGCCATCATCAAAGCGACCTGGGCCGACGGCAACAACGGTGCCCTCTTGTGGCTTCTCTTTAGCGGTATCTGGAATAACCAGACCTGACGCCGTGGTCTGCTCGGCCTCATTGGCCTTTACGACGATGCGGTCTTCAAGTGGCTTAATGGCAACGGCCATGATGTGCTCCCTTTTTCTTCAACGCTTCTCGGATTTCCACTAATCGCGGCTCCCCTGCCAATTAGCAGAGTAAGGGCGAGAGTGCTAACCAAACTCTAGCGAAAGCCCGCGGGGGCTGCCAACCGAGGAGGCGGGGCTATGAGGGGTTTTAGAGGCGAAAGCCCGCGGAGCGAGCCTCAGTACGGGCCTCGCGCAGGCGGCGGAGCCGTTTGATGAGCATAGGTTGGCTCAGCAGCGCGGCCTCGCGGTCGATCAGGTTGTTGAGGAGTTGGTAATAAGCCGGTGGGGTGAGGTCGAAGAGCTCTTTGATCGATGATTCCTTGGCCCCGGCAAAGCGCCACCACTGCTTCTCAAAATCCAAGATCCGCACTTCGAGTTCGGTAAGGCCGTTCTCTGGAGAGAGGTTCAAATCCATAGCACTACCTTGGAATTCCATGCCCTGATACTAATTGCTTAGGGTGACAATATCTTGAGATTCGAGATTAACTATCTTCCGTGTTCCCGCGCGACCTCATCCTTCCGGCGAGCTTCCTTCAAAATATTCCGGGCCATCGTTGGAAATATCAACCAGTGAAATGGCAAGACGAGTACCCAATA
>CAIKID010000046.1 GCA_903827345.1 uncultured Actinomycetes bacterium
AGTCGAAGATTAACTCCAGCCGTCGCGACTAAAGCTCCCATGTCGTGGAGAAAGGATAGGTCCCCAATGATCGCAACCGAATTACTACGTTGGGATGCAATGCCTAGAGCCGTAGAAATATTTCCATCGATTCCAGCAAGACCGCGATTGGCAAAGGTTTCAATATCAGCACGTGGCGCGGCAAAGCCTTCTATATCTCTAATCGGGCGCGACGAAGAAATAAAGAGTGGAGTCCTGGCTGGCAATACAGCCGAAAGTGCTCGCCCAATATTCTCCTCACACCAATCAGGCAGGGTGCTCAACAGCGAACGCGAGAGAGCCGATTTCTTTTGCCAGAGCTCCATCCACTGGGTATCAACTTCGGCGGTGTTAAGCAGAGTCGGAATCGCGCTGAAGAGTTGATCAGCGGTTCTCTTTGTATCTAGGGATTCAATGCGTGAGTCGATCACCACTTCTTGGTCTGCCGATTTAATCAAGGCGTTAATGGAACGTGAAAGCGTGGTGCGCCCAATAACCACGACGGTTTCAGGTCGCAGTTCCTTTCGATTTCTTTCCGAGGTAAGGAAAAGTGATGCATGAGCAATACTTTCTGAATAAAAAAGGGGATCTTCCGAAATAACCGGCCAGCCGATCTCCCGCAGAAAATTAACTACATCGTGAGTTGCAAATCCACCACGGTCATGACCTACAACGGCAACTCCGCGAGTGCTTGAGGTAGTAAATTGTGCGGAAGTTTCAGCAAGGTTTTGGCTGAGCGCTCTCTTTGAAACTCCCGATAACCAGTCGCTCTCATCATCTGGCAAAAGTGGTTCATCAAACTGAATATTCAAATGGACTGGACCAAGTGACAAACTAGTCAAAGCATGAGAGAAATCGAATTCATGTTCAGAAATATCTGCTGCATAAGCCACTGCATCGGAAAAGAAATTTGCTTGAAGTGTCGTCTGATTCGCGCCCGTGAGCCTTAATCGTTCCGGGCGATCGGCAGTGAGCACCAGCAAAGGGATCTGAGAATGGTGAGCTTCAAGAACTGCGGGGTAATAATTGGCAACTGCCGTACCGCTAGTGCAGACAATAACCACTGGGCGATTCGATGCCTTGGCAATCCCCAATGCGAAAAAGGCTGCGCTTCTCTCGTCGATTCGAACGTGAAGAGTTATAAGCCCACGTACTTCGGCTTGATAAAAAGCGATCGATAACGGAGCATTGCGCGAACCGGGCGAAAGAACAACATCAGTGATTCCGGCTTCAATGATCTGGCTAACGATGTTGCGTGCTAAAGATGTTGAGGAATTCACCAGACCCATCCTTCCTCTAAAACCCAAGCTTGCGCACCAGCTGCCCAAGTGTCTCGTATTCTCTGGCGCCAGCGCTCTAATCTTTCAGGGCTGACGCGATAGTCAAGAAGTGCGTCAGGGGAAGGCTCGAGGCTTGCCACTTCCATGCATCCATCAACAAGTGGCAGAAGTGCAACATCTGCGCCGAGAAGTTTGCCAGTGGCTAAGCCACATGCGTAATGTAATTCAGGAAGCGCTGCAGCCAACTTAATTCCGTAAGAAATCCCCACGGCTGATTCCAAGGCACTGGAGATAACAACAGGAAGTCCGTGTTTTTTTGCAAGCTCTAAACTTCGAGCAATTCCACCTAAAGGCGCAACTTTAAGCATCAGAATATCTACCGCATCGCTGAGGTCCACCTGCATTGGTGAGCGTGCCTTTCGAAGCACCTCATCGCCTGCAATCAGAACGCTTCCGTTGAGTAATTTCTTCAGTTCGCGAAGTTGCTCCGCAGTTGCGCATGGTTGCTCGACATATTCAATCGGTCCGGCATCACATATCGATTTCAGCGCCCGATAGGCCTGATCAACCTCCCATGAGCCGTTTACATCAATACGTATTTTTGCATCGGGAGCGGTCGCACGGACATCGGAAATTCTCTGCATATCGGCTGATAAATCACTTCCGACTTTAATCTTTATAGTGGAACATCCTGGGTACCACGAGAGAATTTCTTGAATCTTGCCTAAACCATCAACCGCTGGCAAAGTTGCGTTGACGGGTATCCGCCTTCGGATTGGCTGCGGCGCAGATTGTGTCGCTGATTCAATGGCGCAAACCAACCAAGGAACGCATTCCCTTGCTTCGTATTCAAGAAATGGCGAAAATTCCGCCCACCCTGCAGGACCTTCAAAGAGGGCAACTTCGCGCGCAGTGACTCCGCGAAAATTAGTTTTTGTCGGAAGTTCGATTACATGGAGAGATTCAAGAATTGAATCCAACATTTATGGGCGCCTTGGAAATTTTCCAAAGTCCGGTGGGCGCTTTTCCATGTAAGCATCTCTTCCTTCTTGTCCTTCTTGTGTCATATAGAAAAGCAAGGTCGCATCGCCTGCAAGCTGCTGCACACCAGCTAATCCATCATCGGCAGCATTTAAACTGGCTTTAAGTAATCGAAGTGCCATTGGCGAATTACGTAACATCTCGCGACACCATGAAACAGTCTCTGCTTCTAATTCTGCAATCGGAACAACAGTGTTGATCATGCCCATTGCGAGCGCTTCTTGCGCATCGTATTCG
>CAIKID010000047.1 GCA_903827345.1 uncultured Actinomycetes bacterium
CCATTAGTTGCAGTTATTCCTTACGAAGCTGCGACACCAGCGTTGGTCATTGTCGGTTTCTTGATGATGTCTCAAATCAAGAATATCGACTGGCAAGATTATGGAATTGCGATCCCGGCATTCCTGACAATGATCTTGATGCCATTCACTTACAGCATCTCAGTAGGTATCGGTGCTGGATTTGTTTCGCACGTACTAGTACGAGTAGTCCAGGGTCGCCGTAAGGAAGTGCATGCACTGCTTTACATCGCCTCTGCCTTATTCGTGGTCTACTTCTTGCAGTCACCAATTAACATCTGGACTAGCAAGTAATTATCAACGCAAATCAAGGCGATCAGGCTTCGAAGGATTTCCTTCGAAGCCTGATCCGCGATGTGCCCGATTTTCCGACGGCAGGGATTCTCTTTAAAGATATAACACCGCTGTTGAGAAACGCAGAAGCATTTGATCTGGCCGTCAGCGAATTTTCTAAAGTGAGCCGGCAGTTTGATCTAGTTGCCGGAGTTGAAGCTCGTGGCTTTATATTTGCTGCGGCGGTAGCAAAGATGACTGGCAAAGGATTTATTCCCATTCGCAAGAGCGGAAAACTTCCCGCCGCTAGTTTTTCGGAGAGTTATGCCTTGGAATACGGCGAGAGTATCTTGCAGATCCATCAGGACGCTGTTCAAAGTGGTGAACGCGTAATGTTGATAGATGATGTGCTCGCCACAGGCGGGACCTTAGGTGCTGCCGTAAAGTTGATAGTTCGCAGCGGGGGAGTCGTTGATTCAGTGGCGGTCTTGATGGAGATATCTGGTCTGGGGGGTCAGCAGAAATTTAGTGAGACTAATCCCGGCTTAGAAATATCTGTCTTACTTAAATAATTACCACGAAGTGTGAAGCGGACGACCCTCTGCATATCCCGAAGCAGATTGAATGCCGACGACGCATTTATCGTGAAATTCATTGATTGTGGCAGCCCCGGCATAAGTAAATGAGGAGCGGACGCCAGCGATAATCTGATCGATAAGATCTTCGACTCCCGGACGAGCTGGATCTATATACATCCGGCCGGATGAGATTCCCTCTTCAAAGATTCCTTTACGCGCACGGTCAAAGGCGCTTTCTTGTGTTGTGCGAGCGTTAACGGCGCGCGCAGATGCCATTCCAAAGGATTCTTTGTAGAGCTTGCCGGTTGTGTCTTTGAGTAAATCACCAGGGCTTTCCAGAGTGCCCGCAAACCACGAACCGATCATTACTTGCGATGCACCCGCGGCGAGTGCCAAGGCGACATCGCGCGGATGGCGAACGCCACCATCGGCCCAAACATGTTTACCCATAGCGCGCGCTTGTGCAGCACATTCAAGAACTGCCGAGAATTGTGGACGACCCACACCTGTCTGCATTCTGGTGGTGCACATCGCGCCGGGACCAACGCCCACTTTGACGATATCTGCCCCAGCTTCAATAAGGTCTTTGGTTCCTTGCGCAGTAACAACATTTCCCGCGACGATGGGAACACCTGGATTAAGCGCCTTCACCGCTTTGATGGCTTCGATCATCTTTGCTTGATGTCCATGCGCGGTATCGATGATGAGGCAATCTGACCCCGCGGCTAGAAGTGCTTTTGCCTTACCCGCAACATCGCCATTGATCCCAATGGCCGTTGCAATGCGCAGTCGATTTTTAGAATCGATTGCAGGGCGGTAGAGAGTGGCGCGTAGCGCCCCGGCTTTTGTCAGGATGCCAACTAAATCTCCATTGGAGGTAACTATCGCGGCGAAGTCGCGGCGACTCTCCTCCAGCGCTTCATATGCCTGACGTGGCTCGACACTGTCTGGCAGAGTTGTGAAATCAGTATGCATAATCTGGCGCAGCTGCGTGAAGCGATCTACTCGTTCCAAATCGCTCTGGGTGATAACACCGATTGGTTTGGTCTTATCTACGACCACCAGGATGCCATGCGCACGCTTCGTAATCAGATCTAAAGCGCTAGCCGCGGTCTCGGTGGCTTCTAAGGTGGCTGGTGTTTCAAAAACTATATGGCGGGTCTTAACCCAAGCGATGACATCTGCGATGATTTCGAGGGGGATATCTTGCGGGATTACAACTAATCCACCGCGGCGCGCAACTGTTTCAGCCATACGTCGTCCGGCGATCGCCGTCATGTTGGCTACGACGATAGGAATTGTGGTACCGGTGCCATCATCGGTAGCCAGGTCAACATCCATGCGGCTAGCGATTTGGGTGTAATTGGGAACCATAAACACATCGTCATATGTGAGATCGTGTGTTAGTCCTGAAACGGGGTTACTTAAGAAATGCACGTTGCCTAACTATACTCCTGACGGTATCGTTGAAGTATGTTTGGAATCGGCTTTGAGAAGTTACTGGTGTTGGCAATCCTGGCGGTTGTGCTCATAGGACCAGATAAATTACCTCAATTTGCGGTCGATGCAGCAAAATTCCTGCAGAAGATCCGTGGATTTAGTCGCGAAGCGATGACCGAATTCAAGAGCCAGCTTGGCCCCGAGTACGCGAACCTCGATATCCAAGATCTCAACCCCAAGACCTTCATTGCTAATCATCTTGATGGTATCGCCAAAGACACTGAAAATATTGCCAAGTCAACTGCCTCGGATCTAGCAAAGATTAAAGAGCAGACCAAGATCGATCCAGATCTACTTTAAATCCCTCCGAAAAAAGCGAAGAAGGCAAGCCATCCATATAAAGGGCGGCTTGCCTTCTTCATAGAATTTTAGAAAATTAGTCTTTCTTTGACTTCTTCTCTTGCTTTGCTAAGCGCTTCTCCTTGAGGTTCAGCTTTGGTTCTTTCTTAGCGTTCGCGTTGCTCTTCTGTTCTTTATTTGCCATTTTGCGCTCCTTCGTAAGCTTGCACGTAGAATACCCGAAAGTGCATAAAGAAAGGCCCCACAAGATCGCTCTTATGGGGCCTTTCTCAACATATCTGACTTATTTGAATAAAGTCGCAAGCGCGCAGAGCACCCCTGCAATTGCAATCCAGGTAAACCATGCACCTGCAGTACGTTGACGCCACACCTCAAGGGTTGGATCAATCTTGGTGCGATAGCCACGCAGGACTAGGCCTAGAGCGACGAATGCCCCTACTAGGTAGTGGAACATGTTCGCTCCCGCTACAAGTACCCAGTTGGATGCATAAGCACCGTTATAGAACGGACGATCAGCGCCATCTTTGGTAATAAATGGCATGTGAGCCATCTGATGCCATTGGAGGTAGCCACCGACAAGTAGGGCGATGAGTACAACGATAGAGGTCATATTTCGCAGTTCACGCTTGTACTCACCAAGTCGGTGAGCTATCGCTGCAACGATCAAGCCAGAGGCAGCAACCCAACCAGAGGCGGTGCTAAATGTATGCACTCCCTTTGGTAGCCAGGCTTCGTTGACATTGAGGTTGCGAAGATAAAACCACGAAAAGATCATTCCAAAGAGGAATGCTCCATCAGCGACAATGAGTAGACGAACGCCAAGACGCTCGCGCCGACCTATTGCCTCTGGTGAATCGTGATGGACGTGGAACTCTGTGTCATGCGCCATTTACTTTGCGCTCCTTCCGTAGCCATATGGATCACTGGTTACAACTGGTGGTGTATCGAAGTTCACCAATGGGACTGGATATGGAACGGTCCACTCCAGAGTCTTTGCTCCCCATGGGTTCATCGGAGCGATCTTGCCGCTACGCCATGAGTGGACAATCGCCCAGAGCAGAGTCAGCATTCCGATACCAACGCTGTAAGCACCGATTGTGCTTATCAAGTTAGCGTGCGCGAAGAGATGCGCATAGTCGGCTACGCGACGTGGCTGACCTTGCGAGCCAGCGATAAACATGCCAAGGAAGAGAACGTTAAATCCAATCTGGACGAACCAGAAGGAGATGTAACCACCCTTTTCATTAAGCATGCGACCTGTCATCTTAGGGAACCAGTACGCCAGTCCTCCGATAGCTCCGGTAAGTGCGGCACCCATCAATGTGTAATGGAAGTGCGCGGTCACATACATGGAACCATGCAGATAATTGTCGGCAGGAACGTCAGAGAGATAAATACCGGTGATTCCACCGATTAAGAAGTCCCAGATAAAGGCATAAACCGAGAGCATCGGAAGCTTCATCCAAGGTTTGCCTCGCCACATGGTTCCGATAAGAACCAGGAAGAGTAAGCCAGTTGGTACCGAGATGAATTCAGTGGTGACCATGAATGGGCCGTTGAGTGAAGGCATCCAACCTGACATGTACATATGGTGCGCCCAGACCAGGATCGAAAGCCCGGCAATTCCTGCAAAGCCAGCGATTGCGGCGTTGTAGGAGAAGAGCGGCTTACGAACGAAGACCGGAGCAATTTCCATAAGGGCTGCAACGCCTGGAATCAAGATTACATAAACTTCAGGATGGCCCATGATCCAGAAGAGGTTGGCATAGAGCCATCCGCTTCCGCCCACATTGGCATCGTAGAAGCCAGTTGCAATCGTTCTATCCATAGCAGTTTGAATCATTGCAACCATGAATGTAGGGAATGCAGGGATAGCAAGAGCTACTGAAATGGTGGCACCAATCACGAAGATTGGCACACGGTTCCACTTCATTCCCTTGGCGCGCATCGCAATAACTGTTGTGGTGATGTTGGCACCTGCAACTGCTGTTGAAACCGCGAAGATAATAATCGTGGCTAGGAAGGCATTCATTCCCGGTCCAGCCTGATCGCTCAAAGGAGCGTATGCAGTCCAACCGGTTGGAATTCCACCCAAGAACCAAGCGCTGCAAAGAACCGGGATGGCGGTGAAGAGAACCCACCAGCTCAGCGCATTGAGGCGAGGGAAGGCCATATCTGCAGCACCGATCATGATTGGCATGATGTAGTTACCGAATGGGCCGGTCGCAACGATGATCATCGCAACGATCATCGTAATGCCGTGTAAACCGACTAACGAGTTATAGACATTGGGAGAGACGAAGTGCGAACCAGGCGTTGCAAGGTTCGTACGAATCATCATCGCCATTGTTCCGCCGACACCGAGCATGGCCATTACGCCTACTAAGTATTGGATACCGACGACTTTGTGGTCGGTGCAGTAGCGGAAGTAGCGCTTGATTCCTTGGCCATCGCCAGCAAGGAAGAGTTGTTCTTCGGCAGTTAGATCTTTGCCGATCAACCAGCGGAATGGTCCGATGAATGCGCCGATTCCAAGGAGGAATCCAACGCTCCATGCGAACATCGACATGAGAAGAACTTTGTTTACGTTATGAGTGTCGGTCATATCGCGACCGGCCTTCATAGCGAAATACGTTCCCCAACAGAAGATAATTCCTACAACCATTCCGGTACCCATGTGGAGCTTAGTGATCAAGCTCTTTTCTGGGTTAGGAATTGGCCGCGATGAAGCAGGTGCGTGTGAAAGAGTGGTCATTGTTCTACGCCTCCTGTTGCCTGAATTGATGAAACCCAACTAGCGAAATCTGCTGGGGTTTGTACCGCGCCACTAGTTTCCATGTAGGCATGATAGAGACCGCAAAGTTCGGCGCACTTAATATCAAGCGGCCCAGTAGCGGTTGGATCAGCATGAACAATAGTTGTGACCAAACGGTTGGCATCCACTTTTACGCCCAACTGGACTGGCCAGAATGAGTGGTTTACATCATCAGAGATGACGTTGAAAGTCACTGGCTGGTCGACCGGGATATTCATAGTGTGAGTGTGGATGTTCTGTGCTGGATAGTAGAAAGACCAAGCCCATTGCGCACCTGTGACATCAACAATAAGTGACTTAGGTGCGTCGGTGGCAGCAGCAATGGATTCAGTATTCAGAGCTACCAAGCCCCAAACAATTGCCACGATACAGAAGAGCACCGAAGTAGCTGTCCAAATAATCACAACTGGGCCATTAGTTCTGATAGCGACGCCATCCTCGGGAGGAGTATCTCCGCGGTGCATGTTTAAGAAGGATTTGGTTGCAATAGAGAGCACGACTCCAGCGATAGGTGCTGAAATCACGGTGAACCAGATCATGATGTCTTCATTAGATTGCATCTGCTTGCTTAGGACAAGCGGCATCCACTTCGGATAAGCCCATAGTCCAAGCACCACAAATACAGCGGTGAAGAAGATCCAGAGCATGAAGGTTTGACTGACGTCTTTACGCTTCATGAATGTTGCTATGCGTGCCCCGGGAGTTGGTGGCATTACTTCATGGTCATGATCAGACATTATGCGACGGTTACCTTTCCGCTCATGTACCCCAATTGACCCATAACAGCGCCGAAGCCCTGGTAGGTGGAGTCACCACATGGGTATTCACAGTTCCAAACGTAGTGACCAGCACCTTTTGTCATAAAGGAGAAGGTTACTTTGTGGCCGACAGGAAGTTTTGTTGGATCGTCGTTGTATGCCTTCATCTCGGCATCGGTGTTTACAGGAAGCGGAACATTTACAAAGAGCGGATCCTGAGTTGAAGTTGGTAGCCCGTGCAAAGTAAATGTGTGTTCGACAGCATTGAATGGAAGTGAAGATTTACTGACTCCGTCGTAAGAGACAGTTCCGTCAACGGTTCCAACTACGCTTCCGAAATAAGGAGTATTCAATTTTTCTCCACCGTCATACACAGTAAGAGTCATGGTGATGTATGAATTTGCCGGTAAAACGAAA
>CAIKID010000048.1 GCA_903827345.1 uncultured Actinomycetes bacterium
GGGAAGCTGCAACTCATCGAAGAGAACTACCTGGAGTTGTTTGGGTGAACCAATATTGAATTCATGTCCTGCTACTTTATGCGCAGCTGCAGTCTCGCGCTCAACCTCCTTCATGAAGAAGGTACGTAACGTCTCCAACTTCGGTTTATCAACGGCTATTCCCATGCGCTCCATGTCGGCCAGCTCAAAGGCGGTAGGCATCTCAAGATCGTTGTAAAGATCGATGAGTTGACGATCCGACATCTCTTGGCGAAGCACTGGCACTAGTTCAAAGATAGTTCCAGCAAGAACTGGATTAAAAGTAGAGAAGAGGTCGTCGCTCATTTCTGGGATGGAAACCTCGAGAAAGCGCTGCGCTAGATCTGTAAGTTCCAGATTCCTGCCGCCAGGGTTGATCAAATAGGCCGCTAACTCGGTATCGAAAACGATGCCTGATATCTCTTCATCGCGTAGGGCTCGCTTCGCTCCATGCACCCATTTTGGAAGCGCGGCGTCAAGTATCCAATCCCCCACAGGATCATCAACTTTGTATATCTCCTGGGCTGAAAGAGCAACTGAGAAACCGCCATCGCGAAATCGACCCGTCGAAAAGAGTGCGATCGGATCAGTGCGCTTCTGGAGTTTCGCTGCTAATTCTTTACCCGATATCGTCGAAATTTCTGAGGCAGCTTGCATGGGTGCGGCCTTAGGAGTAGTTCCGCCTAAGGCATGAATACGATCTTTGAGCGCCTTAATTTCCAGAGTATCGAGCAGGGTATCGACCTGTGCGAACTCTGGACCGGACCAGGTCAGATCAGCAATCGAGGTATCAATGGCTAAGTCATGGCGCAGTGAGGTGATCTCGCGATTGAGCAGAACAAGAGCAATGTTAGAACGGAGCGAATCCCCTACCTTTCCAGGGATAGAATCAATTGCATCCGTCAGCGCGGTGAGCGATCCGAAATCTGCAATCCACTTCGTCGCAGTCTTCTCGCCCACTCCTGGCACGGATGGCAAATTATCACTCGGGTCTCCACGCAAGGCAGCAAAGTCCGGATACTGCAGCGGGGTAAGTCCATATTTTGCAAAGACTGCATCAGGCGTCATTCGGTTCATCTCGGTGACACCTTTCTTGGGATAGAGAACTGTTATCTGCGAGGTGACAAGTTGGAATGAATCGCGATCCCCAGAGCAGATGAGGACCTCACATCCATCCGCAACTGCACGCGTAGAGAGCGTTGCCAAGATGTCATCAGCTTCAAAGCCCTCCATCGCAAAGCGCTTAATGCCCAGGGCATCAACCATTTCATTGATGTAGGAAAGCTGCGAGCGAAACTCATCAGGAGTCGCAGCGCGCGTTGCTTTGTACTCGGGAAACATTTCGGTACGAAAGGTCTTGCGCGAAACATCGAAGGCGACGGCAATGTGCGTGGGTTTCTCTTGAGAGATGAGGTTTACCAACATCGAGCCAAAGCCATAGACGGCATTGGTGGGCTGGCCTTTGCTACTACGAAAGTTCTCGACGGGGAGCGCATAGAAGGCGCGATAGGCCATGGAATGACCATCGATAAGTAGTAACCGTTTCATTCCTATGATTCTAGGGTGAATTTGCAGATGCGGCGTTAAGATAACGCCATGACCGACTATCTAAAAATGATTAACGAACGCGGCATCGGGGCTCTGGATCACAAAATGGGTATCAAGATTATTGAAGCCTCCCCAGAACGCATTGTCGGCACCATGCCCGTCGAAACAAATACTCAGGCCTTTGGTCTGCTCCACGGCGGCGCAAATGTCGTACTCGCAGAATTATTGGGATCGTTAGGCGCCTGGCTCCATGCTGGAGGCTCGAAGCAAACTGTCGGAGTGGATATCAATGCGACCCATCACAAGACTGCACGCAGCGGGATAGTCACTGGAGTCGCTACGCCAGTCTCTCGAGGTCGAACACTGGCTTGCTATGAGATTGTAATAACAAATGCAGCAGGCGAACGAACATGCACGGCACGCATCACCAGCTTGATACTGAGTTCTTAATATCTCACTCAGTTGGAACTTTGTTAAATTGCGTGTTCCGCACCAGTTCCGAGGTATGCGGCACGAACCGCTGGATCGTTAAGCAGATCGGAAGCCTTCGCTTCTTTCACTACCTTGCCAGTCTCTAGAACATAGGCGCGGTCGGCGCGTTGCAGCGCTTGTTGGGCATTTTGTTCTACGAGCAAGATCGTAGTTCCCGACTTGTTGATCTCGGTAATAATGTTAAAGATGTTTTGAATCATCATCGGCGCAAGACCCATTGACGGTTCATCAAGAAGTAGAACTTTTGGGCGAGCCATTAAGCCGCGGCCAATCGCGAGCATCTGCTGCTCTCCGCCAGACAAAGTTCCGCCGCTCTGACCCGTTCGCTCTTTGAGTCGAGGGAAGAGCGTGTAAACGCGCTCTAAATCTTCGGCCATCTCTGCTCCACGGTTTTTGCGGAAGTACTTGCCAATTTCAAGATTTTCTAGCACGGTCATTCCCGGGAAGATTCCTCGGCCCTCTGGAACTTGAGAGATCCCCAGTTCTACACGTTCATGCGCCGGCAAGTTGGAAATATCCTGCCCATCAAAGAAGATGGATCCGCCAGTTACTTTACGTAAACCTGAGATTGTTTTTAGCGTAGTCGTCTTTCCAGCGCCATTGGCACCAATCAAAGTGACGATTTCGCCTTGCTCTACGACAACGCTTATGCCTTTGATAGCTTCGATCTTGCCGTAGTGGACATGAAGATCTTTAATTTCAAGATGCATCTGAAGGTACTCCTAAATAAGCCTCAATCACCTTTGGATCGTTCTGTACCTTTGATGGAATATCATCGGCGATCTTCTCTCCGAAATCCAGCACGGAGACTCGATCAGAGATTCCCATAATGAGTGACATATCGTGCTCGATGAGCAATACGGTGTAACCAGCATCGCGAATCTTTCGGATCGTGGCTGCTAACTCCACCTTTTCAGCGGGATTAAATCCTGCAGCCGGCTCATCCAGGAGTAATAACTCTGGAGCGGTTCCCAGTGCACGCGCAATCTCTAGGCGTCGTTGATCACCGTAAGGCAAATTCTTGCCCAGGCGATCTGCATGCTTAGCGATACCTATAAAATCCAGGATTTCCATCGCGCGCTCGCGATCAGCCTTCTCTTCATGGCGCGCTTTAGGTAGGCCAAAGAGCGCTCCAACTAGCCCTGACTTTTTATGTACATCAGAAGCAGTAAGTACATTTTCAAGGGCTGTCATCTCTCCGAAGAGTCGAACGTTTTGAAAGGTGCGAGCTATACCCAATTTTGTGATCTGGTGCCGCTTCTTATCAACGATACTCTCACCTTTAAATTTGATATCGCCGTCTGTAACTCTATAAACACCTGTTACGACATTGAAAACCGTCGTCTTGCCGGCGCCGTTTGGTCCAATAAGAGCAGCGATCTCTCCCCTATTGACATGGAAATCAACCTTGTTAAGAGCCGAGACACCACCAAATCTCATGGTGACATTCTGTAGATCAAGAACGCGCTCGGTACTCATTTGCTTGCCCCCGAATTCTGCTTCTTGGCTTGCTTAAGTGCGGCCTTAGCGACCTTGGCGGCTTCACGCTCCTCGAGTGACAAATGCTCTCGCTTCTTGCGTGGCAAGAGCCCATCTGGGCGCAGATTCATAGTGATGATCAACGCTAAGCCGAAGACTAGCTGGCGGGCGCTAGAGATAAAGCGGATACGTTCTGGGAAGTACGAGAGAATTGTGGCTCCCAATACAACCCCCCAGATATTTCCCATTCCGCCGAAGACGACGCAGGAGAGAATCAAGACAGATACGTTGAAGGTAAAAGTTTGCGGCGCAACGAGCATCTGCTGCGATGCAAAGATAACCCCGGCAGCCCCGCCAACGGCGGCACCGATGCTAAATGACCATATTTTGTAGCGCAGAGTAGGAACGCCCATCAAGATCGCTACATCTTCATCTTGTCGAATGGCTTCCCATGCTCGACCCGGGCGACGAATAGAAAGTCGACGGACCATCCAGATGACCATGAGGATCATGACTACAACAATCCAGAAGAAGTGAGCTGGACTCGCTAGATCAAAGGTTTGACCCAGGATAGAAGGAGGATTTGGAACACCGGGGATACCGTTCGGACCGCCAATAGAGTTTGTGTTAAGAATCGCAATTCGAACTATCTCACCAAATCCAAGGGTCACGATCGCAAGATAATCTCCACGCAAACGTAGCGTCGGCATACCAAGCAATACACCCGCCAACATGGCGAATCCCATTCCCATTGGCAAAATTTCCCAGATATTTAACGTGGTCTTAGTACCAAGAATCGCAGCGGTATAGGCACCAATAGCAAAGAAGGCAACATATCCGAGATCCAAGAGACCGCTCTTACCAACAACGATATTGAGACCTAAGGCCATCAAAATATACATACCAACCGGATAGACGAGAATTGCTTGATACGAAGCGATCGGAGTATTTAGAATACTTGTAAATGAAAAATCGCCCGCATAAGGCAGGAGAAAAACTCCAAAGATCATAATCAGCACGAAAGCTACGCGTTTAGAGCGATTCCAATCTTCCCAAAGCTGCGCGCCTTTATCTCTCAAATTTAACATGTTATCCCCTATACCCGACTCTGCTGAATGGCTTCGCCAAAGAGTCCATTTGGTCGGACTAGAAGTACTAGTACAAGCACTACGAAGACCGTAACCTCTTTCCATTGTGTACCAAGTACCGCAGAGAAGAACTCTTCAGCCAGACCAAGCGTCAAGCCTCCATAGAACGCACCACGCAAATTACCAATACCTCCGAGTACGGCAGCTGTGAAGGCTGCGATACCAAGATTGAACCCAACGTTAAAGACTGTCGTTTCATAAACAGTTTCGTAAAGGAAGGCAGCGGCGCCAGTCACCAAGCCACCGACCAAGAATGTTATTGAGATAACTCTGTTGAGGTTAATTCCCATCAAGCGAGAATTTTCCTCACTCATGGATACCGCTCTAATAGCCTTGCCAATGCGCGTGAGCTTTACAAAGCGGTCAACGGCAAAGAAGAAGAGCGCACCTGACACGATGACTAAGAATTGGTCAATACGTAGGCCGACTCCGTGGATAGTAAAGAGATAAAATTTTGTGAGTACGCGTGGACTTGATTCAGGCAGCGAGTGAGTCAGAAGTCGGACGCCCTCAGAGAGAACGATCGATGTTCCAATTGCAGAAATCAAAGAACCCAGGCGATTGGTGCCCTTAGAACGCAGACGTCGATATGCAACTAGCTCAACCACCACGGCTACCACTCCGGATGTCAGCATTGATGCAAGAAGGCAGCAAAGGAGCACAAGTATCAATTTCATGCCGTGACTTGGCTTCGAGTTAATGTCGAATTTAAATACAGTGCGGGAGATAATCAGCGTGGCAAAAGTTCCCAGCATAAAAATTTCAGAGTTGGCAAAGTTAATGAGGCGGAGTACGCCGTAAACCATCGTGTATCCGACGGAGATCAATACGTAGATAAAGCCAAGCGCCAATCCATTGATTAATAATGGAAAGAACTGAGACTGGACCACTGAAAAGTTCATGAAATCCTTCGGTTTAGCATAAATAGAAAAGTTCAAAGAAAAGAGAGAATTAAACCATCTCAACTATAGATAAGTTGGGTGCCCCTCTATTCGAGGAACACCCAACCCATCATAACTACTTTTGGCAAAGCTCTCTTAAACCTAGTACAGGTTAAGAGTTATGCATTTCCGAGATAAGCAATTTCACCATTCTTGATGGTGAATGCGCCTACTGGAGCTCCACCGCTTACATCACCATAACGTGTGAATGAGAACTTTGTACCCTTGATGCTGGTGAAAGTTTCGTTCTGAACGCAGTTCTGGATTGATGCACGGTTTAGGTGACCTTCTTTAATGCATTGTAGGAAGACATTGATTGAATCGTATGTCTCGGTTACATATGCGTGACCACTTGGGCTTGCAACGCCTGTTGCCTTGGTGAAATCAGCAAGGACAGCAGCAGAAGCAGCAAGTTCGAATGGAACTGTTGGAGCTGTGATGAGAGTTCCTTCAGCAACTGCCTTACCAGCTTGGGTGATATAGCCACCATCAAGGGTTCCATCTCCAGAAGCATAAACACCGTTGAAGCCGGCCAAGTCGAGAGCCTTCTTGAACGCTGCAGCGCCTGCATAGTAACCGAAGTAATCAACGACGTTTGCCTTAGATGAGATCACCTTAGAAGCTGTTGATGAGTAATCTGCGGTTCCAGCTGGTACTGAGTCCTTACCAGCAATTTTTGCACCGTTTTTGATCAAAGCGGCAGCTGTTGTGTCGCGGAGTCCAACACCATATGTGCTCTGGTCATCTACGTAGAAAACCTTAGGAGCTGAAACGCCCTTGACTGAAAGGCGAGCAAGTGCAAGACCTTGGAAAGCATCTGTTGGAACAACGCGGTGGAAGAATGGGAAACCATTCGACTTTGGCTGCTTTGGATCGGTGAGTGATGGATTAGTAGCCGAAGGAGAAACGATGGTCAAGCGACCAGACTTGTATGCAGGGAAGGAAGCCTTCGTGGCAGTTGAACAACATGATCCAACTACGCCGATTACTGCGGAGTTGCTTGCAACACCGGCAGCAACTGAAGATGCGGTAGCAGCGTCAGATACATCGTCAGCCATAACCAACTTAACTTGAACAGCAGGCTTGGATTGGTTGTACTCATAAAGCGCGGTCTGTGCTCCGAGGAGCTCATCTGCACCAAGACCTGCATTCGGTCCGGTTACAGCATTTTGAAATACGAGTGTTACAGATTTAGGAGCAGCCTGAGCTGAAGTTGCGACAACTGAGCCAAGTGCTAAGGCGGCTGCTGCTACTACACCAAGGGTGCGCTTAGTAGTGAGGTTCATGGTTACCTTTCATAGCTATCGTCTACGCCAAAAGAGGACGCGACATCCTCATGGGAGGTTTGTGTGCGCATAGTACAGGCGTTTGAGCACCAAATCCCAATATTTGATCTGCTAATTACGAGGGGAGGTGCGCTCAAAAGGCGCGTTTTAAAGCAAGGTTACAGAATCGTTATCAAATTAATTCAGAGGAACTGCATCAGGGGAGATAACCGCGAGGGCGACCGCCTTCATCGAGATACGCCGATCCATGGCCGTGCGTTGAATCCAGCTAAAGGACTCAGGCTCGGAGAGGTTCAGGGTCTTCATCAATATCCCTTTGGCGCGATCGATAACCTTCCGTGTTTCCAGCCGCTCTTGTAGATCGGTGACTTCTCCGCGCAGGACTTGTTGTTCGCGATGACGACTTACGGCAATTTCGATGGCAGGAACCAGGTCGGAGATGCTAAACGGCTTTACGACATAGGCCATCGCTCCGGCGTCCCGCGCGCGTTCCACAAGTTCGCGCTGACTAAATGCGGTCAGCATGAGCACTGGTGAAATTTCGATGATCTGTTCCGCTGCAGAGATTCCATCAAGTTCCGGCATCTTGACATCCAATATCGCGATATCTGGCAGATGTTCCTTGGCGAGCGCAATCGCTTCTACGCCATTGGTCGCCTCTGCAACCACCTGATAGCCGGCGTCGGTGAGCATCTCAACAAGATCAAGGCGAATGATGGCCTCATCTTCCGCTACGAGAATGCGCAGCGGCGCGGACGAACTAGCTTCGGGCTTAGTCATGTGCCTCGAGTCGGATTTGAACCGACACTGTGCAGATTTTGAGTCTGCCCTCTCTACCGTTGGAGTACCGAGGCGTTCTCCTGGAAACTTATGGTAAGCCAGGAAGATCAGAGTATAACCGGGTGAAATTAGCTCCGGTATGCAGGGGCGACGCCATCGATGGCATCTCCCACGATATGGACCCGTAGGGCATTTGTAGACCCCGGGATTCCTGGAGGGGCACCAGCGATAATCACAACGGGCTCGCCCTTGGAGACGCGACCAGATTCAATAAGCAGCGCATCCACCTGCTTCACCATTTCGTCGGTATGCCGGACAACTGCAGTTATCTGGGATTCAACTCCCCAGGAGAGCGCAAGTTGGTTGTAAACCGGTATTTCGGGGGTAAGCGCGAGGATGGGAATTGCTGAACGGAGACGTGAGATACGGCGGGCTGAATCCCCACTCTGCGTAAATGCCACGAGGTATTTAGCGCCCACTATCTCGCCGACCTCCTTGGCTGCCTTGGTAATCGCTCCACCCTTTGTTGCGGGGTTGTGCCCAAGAGGGACGATCTGATCAAGCATCGCTTCTTCGGTACGCGCGATGATACGTGCCATCGTTGCAACTGCTTCAATAGCAAATGCTCCAACAGATGTCTCACCGCTGAGCATCAAGGCATCGGCACCATCGAGGACAGCGTTTGCGCAGTCAGTTGCCTCAGCACGGGTTGGCGTGGAATTTGTAATCATGGAATCAAGCATTTGCGTGGCGACGATAACTGGCTTGGCTTGGCTGCGCGCCATAGAAATGCAACGCTTTTGCACCAGCGGAACCTCTTCGATCGGCATCTCGACACCGAGGTCACCGCGGGCCACCATGATCCCGTCGAATGCTGCAACGATCTCTTCCAGATTATCTACTGCTTGAGGCTTCTCGATTTTAGCGATCACCGGGCGAAAAATTCCCTCTTCATTCATGATGCGATGCACATCATCAATATCCTTCGCACTTCTCACGAAGGAGAGCGCAATGAAATCTGCTCCGGCGCGTAATCCCCAACGTAGATCACCCATATCCTTCTCAGAGAGCGCAGGCACTGACACGGCAACTCCTGGAAGATTGATACCTTTATTATTGCTTACAAATCCTGGTTGAATAACTTTGGTGACAACTTCGCTGCCCTTTACTTCAACTACTTCTACTGTCACTTTTCCATCATCGATGAGGATGCGATCTCCAGGTCGGCAATCCCCCGCTAATCCCTTATACGTAGTGCCACAACGCTCTTTTGTACCCTCAACCTCATCGGTCGTGATTGTAAAGATATCGCCGCGGGCTAACTCATGAGGGCCATCTTTAAATCGAGCAAGACGAATCTTGGGACCTTGTAGATCAACAAGAATTGCAACAGGTACATTTGCTGCAGCAGCAGCTGTGCGGACTAAATTAAGTCGATTTTGATGTTCATCGTAGCCGCCATGAGAGAGGTTGAGCCTGGCCATATTCATGCCAGCAGCAATGAGCTCCGCAACCTTCTCTGGAGATTCAACGGCGGGACCCATCGTGCATACTATTTTTGCTCTACGCATTTATTCAGCCGAGGCCTCTCTACGGGGAACCAGGATTGGCTCCAATTAATACTGCGGTTGGTACTCGAACCTTTATTTTATCGGTAAATCAGAAGTTAGACCGTCAAAGAGCGCGAGGTTGGAAGTATCGGCGCTGGTAGCCCCGTCTCCCCCAGCAGAAATTCATCTACTGCCGCTGCAGCACTTCGACCTTCGGCGATCGCCCAGACAATGAGAGATTGGCCACGGCCAGCATCACCGCAGACAAAAATTCCCTCTTCGCTTGTGGCAAACTTCTCATCGCGCATTACATTTCCGCGCTGATCGAGTTGTACGTCAAGTTGGGTGATGAGCTCAGATTTCTCGGGCCCAAGGAATCCCATTGCAAGAAATACTAGATCCGCCGGAATCTCTCGCTCGCTGCCTTCAACCTTTTCAAATTTCCCATTAATGAATTCGGTTTCAACAAGTTTGAGCGCCTTCACATTGCCAACACCATCACCGATGAACTCCTCAGTGGAGACTGCGAAAAGTCGCTCCCCTGCTTCTTCGTGAGCGCTACTCACGCGATAGATCATTGGATAGGTTGGCCACGGTTGATTCGATGGTCGCTCCTCCGTGGGGCGTGGCAGAATTTCAAGCTGAGTGACACTGGCAGCTCCTTGGCGAATAGCAGTTCCCAGGCAATCTGCTCCAGTATCTCCGCCACCAAGAATCACAACGTGCTTACCAAATGCGTTGATTGGTGGATCCCCTACCAATTCTCCAAGTCCTTGCTGATTTCCCCAAGGGAGATACTCCATCGCTTGGTAAATCCCGATGTTCTCTCGTCCCGGAACGTCGAGATCTCGCCACTGCGTGGCGCCGACAGCAAGGACCACAGCATCGTAGCGATTTCGCAATTCAGAGCCCGTGATATCCACACCAACATTAACCCCGGCCCGAAAACGAGTGCCTTCGGCTTCCATCTGCCTTACGCGACGATCGACAATCGACTTCTCCATTTTGAACTCTGGGATTCCATAACGCAGCAGACCGCCAATCCGGTTGGCACGCTCATAAACAGCAACGGTATGCCCAGCCCTTGTAAGTTGTTGTGCTGCAGCAAGACCTGCAGGCCCAGACCCAACAACAGCGATTGTCTTGCCTGTCAGTCGATCTGGAGGGAGCGGCACGACAAAGCCTCTGTTGAAAGCCTCTTCGATGGTGCGAAGTTCTACCTGCTTAATAGTTACTGCTTCAGTATTTATTGCAACAACACAGGCGGTCTCGCAGGGAGCGGGACACAATCGCCCAGTAAATTCGGGAAAGTTATTCGTTGCGTGGAGGCGATCAATAGCCTCTGCCCTTTCTCCACGCCAGATTAAATCATTCCACTCTGGGATGAGGTTTCCGAGTGGACAACCTTGATGACAAAATGGGATTCCACAATCCATGCAGCGACCAGCCTGCTGCTGCAGTTCACCAAATGGTTGTTCTTCGTAGACCTCTTTCCAATCTTTGATGCGCACATCAACGGGACGACGCGTGGGCGTCTGCCGCTGCGTCGTCAAAAATCCCTTTGGATCAGCCACGGGTCGCCTCCATTATCGCTTCTTCAACATTTGAACCTTCACGCTCTGCCTTGTCCATGATCGCGAGAACCTTTGCGTAATCCCGCGGCATTACTAGCGATATTCGGAGACTCTCTATCTCCCAATTTGCAAGTAAAGAAAGAGCAGTGGGCGAACCAGTTTCCGCTGCAAATTTCGTCATCAACTCGTGGGCCTGCTTAGAACGTGCTGGATTCAGTGTTAGCACGTCGACCATATCTGGATTGATCAGACGAGGATCTAAGTCGAGGATAAAAGCTACTCCGCCTGACATGCCGGCACCGAAATTCCGGCCGATGGTACCGAGCACCATGGCCACTCCTCCCGTCATGTACTCACATCCGTGGTCGCCAACTCCTTCTACAATTGCAGTAGCACCTGAGTTACGAACGCAGAACCGCTCTCCGACTACCCCGCGAATGAAGATCTCCCCACTCGTTGCGCCATAAGCAATAACATTTCCGGCGATGACGTTTTCGTGAGATGCAAAGGTAGCGCTCTCGTCAGGGCGGACAACTATGCGCCCACCCGAAAGACCTTTGCCAACATAATCATTGGTATCACCGTTGAGGCGCAGGGTGAGGCCTCTAGGAATAAAAGCTCCAAGTGATTGTCCCGCAGATCCAAGTAGCGTGATGTCGATGGTGTCATCTGGTAAGCCCACACTTCCAAAGGCGCGCGTGATCTCCGCGCCCAACATCGTCCCCACAGTGCGGTTGACGTTACGAACGGGAACTTCGAAATGAACTGCCTCGCCGCGGGTAAGAGCAGGTTGAGACCGTTCGATCAAAGAGTTATCGAGAGCAGCCGCGAGACCGTGCTCTTGCACCTCGGTATTTTTGCGAGATCCAGCAAAGAGCGGTGCCTTGAGCAGCGGCGCCAGATCTAGTCCGCTCGCCTTCCAATGGGCAACAGCATCTCGGGTATCGAGAAATTCAACTTGGCCGATCGCATCTTCCAAAGATCGCAGACCCAACTGCGCCAACCACTCGCGAACCTCTTCGGCAATGTATTCGAAGAATGTCTCAACGAATTCAGGTTTTCCAGAGAAACGCTGGCGGAGCTCGGGATTTTGGGTGGCTACTCCAACCGGACAGGTGTCGAGATGGCAGACCCGCATCATTACGCACCCAGATACAACTAGCGGTGCTGTGGCAAATCCAAACTCTTCCGCACCGAGCAGGGCGGCAATAACTACATCGCGACCGGTCTTCATCTGACCGTCCACTTGCACCACGATGCGATCACGCAATCCGTTGAGCATAAGAGTCTGCTGCGTCTCGGCTAAACCCAGTTCCCATGGTGCGCCAGCATGCTTGAGTGAAGTTAGAGGAGATGCACCCGTACCGCCATCATGTCCAGAGATCAATACAACATCGGCATGAGCCTTCGAAACGCCTGCAGCTACCGTTCCGATTCCAACTTCGGCGACCAACTTCACATGGACGCGCGCATTTTTATTGGCATTCTTGAGATCATGAATTAATTGCGCTAGATCTTCAATGGAATAAATATCGTGGTGCGGCGGCGGCGAAATTAATCCGACGCCGGGAGTTGAATAGCGCACTTGGGCGATCCAAGGATAGACCTTATTCCCGGGGAGTTGGCCACCTTCGCCAGGCTTTGCACCTTGCGCCATCTTGATCTGAATATCATCGGCGCTGACCAGGTACTCGCTCGTTACGCCAAAACGCCCTGAAGCAACTTGCTTGATTGCGGAGCGACGTGAATCTCCGTTGGCATCAGGGGTGTTACGAGCGGGATCTTCTCCGCCCTCTCCAGTATTGGACTTGCCGCCGATGCGATTCATTGCGATCGCTAAAGTTTCATGAGCCTCTTGTGAAATAGAGCCATATGACATTGCACCAGTGGCGAAGCGCTTGATGATGGACGAAGCAGATTCGACCTCGTCGATAGAAATTGCTTTGCGCATACCATCTTTAAAGGTAAAGAGACCGCGCAGAGTCATCAAATTCTTCGATTGATCATCTACCAAATTGGTGTACTGCTTGAAAATGTCATAGCGCTTGGCGCGAGTCGCATGCTGCAATTTAAATACTGTTTCAGGGTTGAAGAGGTGCGGCTCTCCTTCGCGACGCCATTGGTATTCGCCACCGATGGGAAGTTTCTTGGTCCCAGGGATCTCACCCATGGGCGGATAGGCGATGTAATGTCGTTTGATTGTTTCCTGTGCCAATGTTTCAAGTGATACTCCTCCAAGGCGTGAAGTTAACCCGGTGAAGTATTCATCGACTACTTCAGTGGATAACCCAATAGCTTCAAATACTTGTGCGCCATGATAAGAGGCTATGGTTGAAATCCCCATCTTTGACATCACCTTAAGTACGCCTTTGCCGAGCGACTTAATGAGATTTCCAACTGCCTTCTCTGGAGTGATTCCCGTGATAACACCTTGACGAACTAGATCTTCAGCGCTCTCCATCGCTAAATAGGGATTTACCGCTGATGCACCAAATCCGATGAGGAGTGCCACATGATGAACTTCGCGAACTTCACCGCTTTCGATAACGAGGCTCACGCGAGTACGCGTCTTCTCTCGAATGAGGTGATGATGCACCGCAGCGGTGAGTAAGAGCGATGGAATCGGTGCCTCTTCGCTGTCTCCATCTCGATCTGAAAGCACAACTATGCGCGCACCATTTTTTATGGCTTCAGATACTTCAGCCCGGATCTCCTCGATTCGATTTCGCAGCGCATCTCCCCCACCTGAAGTTGGGAAGAGTCCTCGGACCACATGAGAATCAAAATCTGGGTGCTCACCATCCGTATTAACATGGATAATCTTTGCCAGCTCATCGTTATCGATCACCGGAAAGTCGAGCGAGATCTGACGACAGGAGTCAGCCGAAGGATTAAGGAGGTTAGATTCTGCTCCTATTGTTTGCCCCAAACTGGTAACCATCTCTTCTCGAATCGCATCGAGCGGTGGATTTGTTACTTGCGCAAAGAGTTGGGCGAAGTAATCAAAGAGCAGGCGTGGCTTATTGGAGAGCGCTGCAATCGGAGAATCAGTTCCCATCGAGCCCAAAGGTTCGGCGCCATTCTTGGCCATCGGAGCAATAATGATTCGCAACTCTTCCTCGGTATAACCAAAGGCACGTTGGCGACGCAAAACCGATGAGTGCGGATAAATAATATGTTCGCGGGATGGAAGATCAGCTAAGCGGACAACTCCTGCTGCCAGCCATTCACCATACGGCAGTGATGTGGCCAATGATCCCTTGATCTCACCATCCTCGATGATGCGACCTTCGGCGATATCAACCAGAAACATGCGACCCGGTTGTAGTCGACCCTTGCGCACAACCTTTGCTGGATCAATCTCTAGTACTCCAACTTCGGAGGCGAGAATTACCAGGCCGTCATCCGTAACCCAGAAGCGAGATGGACGAAGTCCGTTGCGATCGAGCACAGCTCCCACTTGGGATCCATCGGTGAAGGTCACGCAGGCGGGCCCATCCCATGGCTCCATCAAAGATGAATGGAAGGCATAGAAGTCGCGGAGCTCTTGCGGCATCGTCGTGCTGTTCTCCCAAGCCTCTGGGATCATCATCAATACTGAATGTGGCAAGGATCGACCGGTCAGGTAGAGAAGTTCTAGCACTTCATCGAAAGAAGCAGAATCACTCCCGGAATTATTGACGATAGGAAATAGGCGTGAGATGTCGCCGGAAATTAAAGGACTCTCTAGGAGCGCTTCGCGAGCGCGCATCCAATTTCGATTACCACGAACGGTATTGATCTCACCATTGTGTGCAATGTATCGATATGGGTGAGCAAGAGGCCACGATGGAAAGGTGTTGGTTGAGAATCGCGAGTGGACTAACGCGAGTGGCGATTTTACGAGTTCATCGGAGAGGTCAGGAAAGAACTCTTCAAGTTGACCTGTCGTAAGCATTCCCTTGTACACGATGGTACGAGCCGAGAGGGATGGGAAGTAGATAGGCAACGCATGTTCAACCCGCTTGCGGAAACAGAAGGCCAGCCGGTCGATCTCCAGATCGCTCTCATTTCCTTTACCTGCAAGAAAGAGTTGCACAAAACGCGGCATAACAGAGAGCGCGGTTGTTCCTAGGGACGAATCATTGGTGGGAAGTTCACGCCAGCCCAGGATGGTGAGGTTTTCTTCATCGGCAATCTTTACGATGCCGGGAAGATCATCAAAATCTTTATCAATAAACGCGATGCCAGTTGCGTATGAACCAACTGTTGGCAGTGAGAATTCGACGACGCTGCGATAAAACTCATCGGGAATTCGAATTAATATGCCGGCGCCATCACCGCTATCTGGTTCTGCGCCTGAAGCACCGCGGTGCTCCATATTGCGCAGCGCAGTAAGCGCTTGTGCGACGATCTCGTGAGTTGGCTCTTTCTTTAGGGTTGCAACCATCGCAACGCCACAGGCATCATGTTCATCAGCAGGGTTATAAAGCCCCTGTGCAGATGGCAAGGTAGAGAAGAGGGTCACGATCGCTCCTAAAGAACGGTCGGGACGACAATGGCCCAACGAATACCGCCCAGTGTTAGCCGAGCGAAGGGAAAGACTATCAACTACTAGAGAAAGTTGGCACCACCTGCTTCAGCGGCGCCGAGCCCAGACTTAAATGTGCGCGAGGGCACCGATTCCGGCGGTAATCGCCATACCAAGGCTGCCACCGATAAGAACACGGAGTGAGGCACGTATTACCGGCGCCCCAGTAAGTCGCGAAGAGACCACCCCAGTGGACAAGAGACCACCTAAGGTGAAGAGGATTATGAGCGTGACCTTGGTGCTGGTTCCACCGATGAGCGCTCCAATGAGCGGGATGGTAGCTCCTAGTGCAAAACTGATCATCGATGCTAGCGAGGCTGCCAATGGCCGCGCCATATTTGATTCATGCTGGCCCAATTCATCTCGAAGGTGCGCCTCAAGAGCACCCTTCTCCGTCAAAGTTACAGCTACCTGTTCCGCTAACTCACGTGGCAAGCCGCGCTCTTGATAAATCTGCGTTAATTCTTCTAGCTCCCCTACTGGATCTGCCTCGAGGTGCTCCTTCTCCATCTCTCGATCGGAGTTCTCAATATCTGCTTGGGACTTGACGGATATGTACTCCCCGACCGCCATTGCCATCGCCCCTGCTGCAATTCCTGCGATACCAGCTACTGCCAAAAAGCTACTTCGCCCCGCCGCAGCAACTCCGATTAAGAGCGATGCATTCGAAACCAGCCCATCATTCGCACCAAGAACGGCAGCACGCAGCCATCCAGATTTACTACCGCGATGATGTTCGTTTCGTGTATAGACATCTTCTAAACTCATGAGCCAATGCTACCCAATACTTCATGGTCAGCCTTGTGCAACCGCTCACCTTTGATGATGAACAGTAGGGAAATGAGTCCGCAGAGGAGGGCTACCCATACGTTCAGGCGTACTCCCCAGAGTAGGTGAGCTCGATCAATTCGAAGCGCTTCGATGCATCCTCTGCCCACGCAGTACAGCGCAATATACAAAAGGAAGACGCTCCCCGGTTGCAATCGTCGGATGCGAGGTAGATAAATGAGGAGGCCGGCGCAGACTAGACACCAGAGCGACTCATATAGGAAAGTGGGTTGAAAGGTCGCAAACTTTTCATACCCCAAGGGACGATCCTGCAGTGGAATTTTCAGCGCCCACGGAAGGGTGCTCGCGCCACCAAAGAGTTCATGGTTAAACCAATTTCCCCAACGGCCTATCGACTGTGCAATCAATATCCCAGGTGCCAGTGCATCAAGAGCTAGCGGAAAGGTAATGCTGCGATCGCTCCCTTTAAAAAAGAGATAAGCGGTCAGAACCCCGGTAGCAACAGCCCCCCAAATTCCCATTCCGCCTTCCCATATTTTGAAAGCATCGCCGAAATGGCCAGTTGCGCCAAAATAAAGTTCAGGGGTGGTTAATACGTGATAGAGACGCCCGCCAATAATTCCGGCAGGGATAACATAGAGAGCCAGATCGTAGAGTTCGCTGGTTATGCCACCAGCTTTTCTCCAGCGAGCGGAACCAATTACAAGTGCAACAATTATTCCAAGCAGGATGCAGAGCGCATAGTAGTGAAGGGTGATCGCTCCCAACTCAATCGATGAACTCGAAGGAGTTGGGATAAAACGATCAAACAAGGGTTCGGCTACTTAACGCCGAGGTTTGTGAGCACCTTGGTAAAAGCCTTAAGGTCCAGGGCTACAGCCAGGGTCAAGGTCTTGCCATTAACGATTACTGTCGGCGTCCCATTGATATTCTTTGCAGCAGCGTCTGCATTGAGGTTGTTTGTCCAGTTCATGTACTTTCCAGTTTTGATACATCCATCAAAAGCAGTCGATGTAATCCCCACGGAATGACCGAGCAAAATCAATGTTGCATTAGTCCAATAGGGAGAATTTTCAGCCATCTGTGTTGTCGTTGGTTGGTTGACATATAAAGCAGTGTGCATCTCCAGAAATTTGCCTTGATCTGCAGCGCAGGCGACTGCCGCAGCAGTTAATTGGGAATCTGATGCGATGAAATGTATTGGGTGGTAGACGGCCTGAATCTTGCCGGCACGAACCAATCCATCGACATATGTATTATTGACGACTTCAAAGTCGCGGCAAACAGGGCAACGGAAATCTTCGTACATATCAACCTTCACCTTGGCAGTGGGGTTAAAAGTAATTCCATATCCATTTGCTTTGGATACCGTAGATGGAAGAGGCACATGAGAGTTAGAGTGATTTTTGGCGAGGGCTGCGCCAAAGCCAGCAATGACGATGAAGGTGATCATCCCAATAACAAGATAACGAGTGGTCTTGTCACCCTTTTTCTGCGGATGGTTCTTACTATTGTTTTTCTTATCAGCCATCTGATCTACTCCTCATTTTCGTTGCTTGCCTTATCTACGCCAAATTTACCGTGTGGGAAGCGATATAAATACCCAGCGACGACTGTGAGACCGATATCTCGGAGAATCTCAGTGAGATAAACCCCGGGATGGACCTTTCCGTCGGCACTCAGGCCACCATTCCCAAAACATCCACAGTTAATTGCCAGTTTTCTCGCCCAAGCCTGTCCCACAGCAAAGATGAAGAGCACCATCAAGGCTCCCGAAAGGATTGATGCCTGTTTTACCCAGATCCCAGCGATTAATAGGAGGGCAAGTCCAATCTCCAACCAAGGCAGCGCATAGCCAAATATGTTGGCGAGCCCGACCGGAAGAAGTTTGTACACACGTACAGATGCTGTTGCCTCGGTGGGATTCTTTGCCTTCAGGTAGCCAGCACTGAGAAAGACAGCACCCAAGATCAATCTCCCAGCCAGCGTGAGCCAGCTGCGAACTTTTTCATTCATTAAATTTTTCATATGCGTTGCAGCCCCTTCGATAGCTCTTGCGCAAGTGTGCGAACCTTGAATATTCCCTCTTGGAGATTTTGGGACTCTTGAAGTAATCGGATAAAAGCAGAGCCAACAATCACTCCATCTGCGTATTGCGCCACTTCATGGGCTTGCTCTGGTGTTGAAACTCCCAAGCCAACTGCAACGGGAAGATCGGTGACTTCACGAAGCCGCGACACGAGCGCTTGCGCGCTGCTCGAAACAGTTGTGCGAGTCCCGGTAACTCCCATGAGCGAGGCCGCATAAACAAATCCTGATGTTGCGTTCGTTACTCTCTCAAGTCTCTCTTGCAAGGTGCTGGGTGCAACCACGTAAATCCGGTTAGTGTCATGTTTGGCTGAGGCGGCAATCCAAGATTCAGACTCCTCAATTGTTAGATCCGGGGTGATGACGCCCGATCCCCCATTGCCCTTAATATCTGTAAGAAATTTATCGACGCCATATCTTTCAATGGGGTTCCAGTAGGTCATAACAACTGTGGGCGCAATCTTTGCAATAGCAGCCAGTGTTGCCATCACTTCTGCGGCACCGGTTCCGTTGCGAAGTGAGGTATCGGCTGCGGCTTGAATAACAGGTCCATCCATAACGGGATCGCTATAGGGATAACCGATTTCAACGGCATCAACTCCACCCTCGACCATCGCGGTAAGCGCATCGATACAGCCCTGCTGAGAGGGAAATCCGGCAGGTAGATACCCGATAAGAGCTGCCCGATTTTCAGAACGAGTTCTTACAAAAAGTGCATCGAGAGGTGTACTCATTACAGTGGAATCCCAAAGTAATCTGCTGCCGTCTGCACATCTTTATCGCCACGCCCAGAGAGATTTACTAGTAGTACCGCCTCCGGACCCAACTCTTTCCCAATTTGCATCGCACCTGCGAGGGCGTGAGCACTCTCAATCGCGGGGATGATTCCTTCGGTCTTGCAGAGCAGGGCAAATGCCTCCATCGCCTGCGCATCGGTAATCGGGCGATACTCCGCGCGACCAATATCGTTGAGATAAGCGTGCTCAGGTCCTACACCTGGATAATCCAGCCCTGCAGAGATGGAGTGGGATTCCACAGTCTGACCGTTTGCATCTTGCAAGACATATGAACGGGTTCCATGCAAAACTCCTGGTGAGCCGCCGCTAATCGTCGCAGCGTGCAGACCAGATTCGATTCCAGAACCACCGGCCTCGAGTCCGACCAATCTGACGGTGGTGTCATCCAAGAAGGGATGGAAAATTCCGATCGCATTCGATCCGCCACCAACGCAGGCCAAAATTACATCTGGTAAACGCCCCATTAGCTCCAAGCATTGCTCGCGTGCTTCAACTCCAATAACACGATGGAAGTCGCGCACCATAGTTGGAAATGGATGTGGGCCGGCAACTGTTCCCAATAAGTAGTGCGTTGTGTCAACGTTGGTGACCCAATCACGCATCGCTTCGTTGATTGCATCTTTCAGCGTCTTACTCCCCTGGGTTACCGGAATCACTTCCGCTCCCAATAATTTCATGCGTGCAACGTTAAGTGACTGCCGCTTAGTATCTTCCTCGCCCATGTACACGACGCAATCGAGGCCCATTAGCGCGGCAGCGGTCGCCGCAGCAACTCCATGTTGACCGGCACCGGTTTCGGCGATGATCCGCTTCTTCCCCATCCGCTTTGTAAGCAGCGCTTGACCAAGAACGTTATTGATCTTGTGGCTACCCGTGTGGTTCAAATCTTCGCGCTTAAGAAGTATCCGAGCTCCACCGGCATGTTCGGCAAATCTCTTGACTTCAGTAATGATGCTGGGACGTCCTGTGTAGGTACGGTGCAACTCAGCGAGTTCAGCCTGAAAGATCGGATCCTTCAGCGCCACTTCATGGGCGAGGGCCAACTCGTCGAGCGCTCCAATCAACGCCTCTGGAACGAAACGACCGCCGTAAGGTCCAAAATGTCCAATAATCTGGGAATCCATCGCGACGTTCATATCCGAACGGTACCAGCAGGCTATCTGCCGAGGAGGTTTGTAATTGCGAGGGATGGGTCACTGGCGCGAACCAGGGTCTCACCAACCAATATCGCCTTCGCGCCTGCCGACTCGGCCGCGACCACTTGTTGGCGGGTTGAAATCCCAGATTCTGCGACCCGAATTCGATCACTTGGAATAAGTGGCAAGAGCCGCGCGAATGCATCTTCGTGAATCTCTAAGGTCTTCAGGTTTCGGGCATTAACACCAATAATCTTGGCGTTCATTGCTAGCGCTCGATCTAGTTCTAACTCATCATGAATCTCAACGAGAACATTTAGCCCCAATTCGTGGGCAAGCGCTTGGTAATCACGGAGCTGGCTATCGTCAAGCGCAGCCACAATCAGAAGCATGAGATCGCCACCCAGCGCACGAGTTTCCATCACTTGATATTCCGTGACGATGAAATCTTTACGGAGTACTGGAATGGAGACTGCGCTTCGTACCGCCACTAGATCGGCGCTGCTTCCACCAAATCTTCGCCCCTCGGTAAGAACGCTGATTACGGCAGCGCCAGCAGATTCATAGCTCTTTGCGAGATCAGCAGGATCTCCGATTGTGGCCAGCGCACCTTTGCTCGGCGAGGATCGCTTCACCTCTGCGATCATCTGCATTCCAGGTTTGGCAAGTGCGTCATAAGCGTTGCGAACTGCTGGAGCGGTCGCCAATTGTTCGCGTAGTTGATTCAGCGGAATCTCGCGTGCCTGCAAATCTTCTAGAACTCCGGAGACAATCGAATCCAAAACGGTACTCATACGGATGGATCCTCCCCCTCGTTGAGAGAGTTCCAGGGCGTCGTCGCGCGTGGCTCATAGCGCTTGGAAATTCCGCGACGAGCAAGTCTGATAGAAAGGTAGATCAAGAGAAAGAGTAACCCCGCGACAATCGCTAACTTAACAATGAGCATCTAAAGCGAACGCATCTCGTTGGCCGCTGCGATTGCACCTAGAACAGCAGCCGCCTTATTTTCACATTCTTGATCTTCGGTGAGTGGAACGGAGTCGGCAACAATTCCAGCCCCGGCTTGCACATAAGCCTTGCCGTCTTTGATGACCGCCGTGCGAATGGCGATGCAGGTATCAATATTTCCTCGGAAATCGAGATAGCCGATGGTTCCGGCATAGATGCCACGACGAGTGGGTTCGTTCGCTTCAATAAGTTCCATCGCCCGCGGTTTAGGAGCGCCAGAGAGAGTGCCCGCAGGAAAGACTGCAAGTAGGGCCTCCACCGCGCTGGACTCTCGGGACAATTGGCCGGTGACAGTCGAAACAATATGCATGACATGAGAGAAACGTTCGACCTGCATAAATTCCACAACCTCAACGCTGCCAGGCTGACAAACTCTTCCCAGGTCATTGCGACCGAGATCTACCAGCATAAGATGCTCAGCACGCTCTTTGGGATCTGCCAAGAGCTCTTCGCCGTAACGCAGGTCAATTTCCGGATCGGCCGAACGCGGCCGGGTGCCAGCGATCGGATGGATCATGACATCGCTTCCATGAATTTTTACCAATGCCTCTGGACTAGAGCCCACGACCGATAATCCATCAGTAAAGCGAAAGAGGTACATATAAGGGCTGGGATTTGATGCGCGGAGCGCGCGATAAATCTCAAAGGCATCGGCCGTCGCATCCATGACGAATCGTTGAGAGAGAACTACTTGAAAAGCCTCACCCGCCCGGATCTCTTCCTTAAGCGTTTCAACCTTCGCTTGGTAATCCATAGAGCTCATATCACGGTGATACGTGGGCTTCTTCGCGATCAGCGGATGATTCACTCCCCCGTCGTGCGGGGCTTTCAATTGCAACTCCAAAGCATCCAGGCGAGCGATTGCATCAAAGTAAGCATCGTCCATGCGTTCAGTACTGCCATCCCAATTGATGGCGTTAGCGATCAAGGTCAGAGTTCCATCAAAGTGATCAAAGACCGCCAGGTCGGAGGTCAACATAAAGGCTATCTCTGGAATATGTAGGTCATCGTGCGCCAGCTCTGGCAACCGCTCGAGACGACGCACAATTTCATAACTGGCATAGCCGACCAACCCACCGGTCAAAGGAGGGAGGTGCGGAATATGAGGTGTGCGCAGATGTTTCGCGGTAATTTTAAGCGCTTCGAGTGGATCAATATCCGTTGGTGCTCCAGCAGGAGCGCTGCCAATCCACGTCGCCTTCCCATCCTTCTCGGTTAATGTCGCTGCACTCTTGATACCGATGAAGGAGTAGCGGGACCAAACTCCACCGTGCTCGGCCGATTCCAGAAGAAAAGTGCCGACGCGATCTTCTGCCAACTTCTTATACAGCGAAAGTGGCGTCTGACTATCGGCTAAATAGCGACGCGAAACTGGAATGACATTGAACTCGGCGGCATAGGCGCGAAACTCTTCTAGAGTCATTTCACGCAGGGTCATTCTGTAACTTCGATCTCGCGGAAAAAACAACTGCGCTCACCCGTATGGCAGGCGGCACCGGTTTGTTCGACTTGAAGCAACAACGCATCTCCATCGCAATCATAACTAGCGCTGATTAATTTTTGAGTGTGGCCCGAGCCCTCACCTTTGGTCCAGAGTTGGTTTCGACTACGACTCCAATAGGTGACATTTCCCGTGGCAAGTGTTTGCTGGAGCGCATCCTCATTCATCCACGCCATCATTAACACTTCACCATTTGTGACATCTTGGGCAATCGCTGCAACCAAGGTCCCTTCGGAGAACCGTGCTGCGACTTCAACTGGGATATCCACGTGCCTATTCTGCCTTAACCCCTACTCAAGGCGTACCGAATATCCATGACGAGCGAGATCCGCCTTAACCTCACCTATCGTAAAGGTCTGAAAATGAAAGACGCTCGCCGCCAGCAGGGCATCTGCGCCAGCTGCCAAGGCCGCAGAAAAATCTGCTAATTTGCCTGCTCCGCCACTCGCGATCAATGGCACATGAGTTATCTCGCGCACCTGGCGGATCATCTCGGTGTCGTAACCAGCCCGCGTGCCATCGGCGTCCATAGAGTTGAGCAGAATTTCGCCAATACCTCGGGCGCTTGCCTCTTCAATCCAGGTGAAGGCATCGATTCCAGTACCAGTGCGTCCACCATGGGTTGTTACTTCAAATCCCGACACGGTTGATCCGCGGCGAGCATCTACAGATAGCACCAAGACCTGATTTCCGAATCTATCTGCGATCTCATTGATCAATTCGGGGCGGGCAATTGCTGCGGTATTGACTCCGACTTTATCGGCGCCGGCGCGCAATAGGCGATCGACATCTGCAACTTCGCGAATCCCGCCACCTACAGTCAATGGAATGAAGACTTGTTCGGCGGTCCGCGAAACCATCTCTAGCGTTGTTGAACGATCCTCGACGGATGCAGAAATATCTAAGAAGGTGAGTTCATCGGCTCCAGCATCGCCATAAATCTTCGCTAACTCAACGGGATCGCCGGCATCAACGAGATTTTGGAAATTGACGCCCTTGACCACGCGCCCGCCCGCGACGTCAAGACAGGGAATCACGCGCTTCGATAGCGTCATTGACTGGCGACCTCTAGCGCCTGCGGCAAGGAGAACGCACCAGCGTAAAGAGCTTTACCCACAATCGCTCCTTCAACACCGATCGTAGTAAGTGCACGTATTGCAATGAGATCTTCCAAACTTGAAACTCCTCCGCTGGCGACAATGGGTTTCTTGGTCGCGGCGCAGACTTCGCGGAGCAGTTCGAGATTTGGACCCTGGAGCGTTCCATCCTTGGCGACATCGGTCACGATGTACCTAGAGCAACCATCACGCTCTAAGCGTTCGAGTGTTTCAAAGAGATCTCCACCTTCCTGCGTCCAACCGCGAGCGGCGAGGGTATGGCCGCGCACATCAAGACCAACGGCTATGCGATCCCCAAATTCCGCAATAACTTTTGCGGTCCAATCGGGATTTTCCAGGGCTGCGGTTCCGAGGTTGACGCGAGTACATCCAGTCGCCAGCGCCCGGCGCAGGGATTCGTCATCCCTAATGCCACCTGAGAGTTCAACCTTGAGATCAACGCTCTTAATAACGCTCTCCAGTAGAGCGGCATTACTTCCAGTTCCAAATGCTGCATCTAAATCAACGAGATGTATCCACTCTGCTCCCGCTGCCACAAATTCTGCTGCAACTTCTAAAGGTGCTCCGTACTTGCTCGTCGCAGATAATTCACCCTGTACCAATCGCACGGCTAGGCCATCTTTTACATCAATGGCAGGCAGCAATTCCAATTTTTTGATCATAAGGTCTCCGCCCAATTAGATATGAGTCGCGCTCCGACAGCGCCACTCTTCTCGGGATGAAATTGCACTGCGCTCACGGGACCGCGCTCCACTGCAGCGAGGAATTCTTCGCCATAGGTAGACCAACTATTGCTTGCATCTGCAACAGCGCTCTTCGCAGCAAAGGAGTGGACGAAGTAAAAGGATTCATCCTGCAACCCCTGGAGCAGAATTGAGGAAATTTCCGAGTGCACATTGTTCCACCCGATGTGGGGCAAGATCGGGGCATCAATCTGACTGACCTCGCCGGCGAAAATTCCGAGACCATCGTGGCCGTCTTTTTCGGTACCGTTAGTAAAAAGAATCTGCATACCAACACAGATTCCAATCATCGGTTTTTGTGCAGCCACTCTAGCGTCAATAATCGCACGACCACCTGCGGCAATTAATTGCTCCATGCATGCACCGTAAGCACCAACTCCGGGGACAACTAAACCTTCACTGGCGAGACAAATATTTGGATCAGAGGTAACGATCGTCTCGTGGCCCGTCAGTGCGAATGCACGCTGCGCAGATCTGAGATTTCCAGAACCATAATCCAGAATTGCGATCAAAGAGTGCCCTTTGTGGATGGAATGCCAGTTGTGCGACCATCGATAGCGACGGCATCGCGCAGCGCGCGAGCAACGGCCTTGAATTGCGCTTCAAAGACGTGATGAGCATTTCGGCCTTCAAGTACTCGGATATGCAAGGCGATGCGCGCTTCAGCGACAATGGACTCCCAGATGTGACGCCCTAGAGTCGTGTCAAACGTACCAATCAACTCCACGATCTCTGGTTGACGGTGCACCAGATACGGACGGCCAGAAAGATCTACTGCAGCCTGCACAAGAACTTCATCAAGCGGAACCATTGCATCACCGAAGCGACGGATTCCTGCTTTATCTCCTAGCGCCTCGCGCAACGCTTGACCGAAGGCGAGAGAAGTATCTTCCACGGTGTGATGCGAATCGACATCGACATCACCAGTTGTCTTCACAGTGAGATCAAAACCAGCATGCTTACCAAGCTGCGAAAGCATATGTTCGAAGAAGGGAACTCCGGTCTGGATATCGATGAGCCCAGAACCATCAAGATTTAGTTGCACAAAGACATCAGACTCTTTGGTCTGGCGTTTAACTGTCGCAATGCGAGGTGCGGTCATGAGAGTCTTCCTTCGGTAGAGGGGGAATTATTCCGCAATTTCGCGGAGCGCCGCGATGAATTGCGCATTTTCTGCAGGAGTACCTATCGTCACGCGCAAGAACCCGCGCAGACCGATATCTCGAATCAATATTCCGCGGTCAAGAAAATCTTGCCATAAGACGCTCGCCTCTCCGCTAAATCCAGTGAAGAGGAGGAAGTTGGCAGAACTTGGCACTACCCGATAACCGACATCAATGATGGCGCTGGCTGCACGCTCTCGCTCGGCAATCAATAGTTCGATCTCTGATTGCATCACAGGAGCAAATTCCAGCGCCGTCTCGGCGGCCACCTGGGTGAGAGAGCTGAGGTGATACGGAAGGCGAGTAATCAGCGCAGCGTGAACAACGGCGGGTTTCGCAATGAGATATCCGGTGCGCGCGCCAGCAAAGGCGAAGGCCTTACTCATTGTCCGTACGACAACCACATGGGGAAAATCCGCTAAGAGCGTTACCGCGGACGGTTCCTCGGAAAATTCAGCATAGGCCTCATCGACGATGAATAATCCGCCGACCGACCCGGTCGCTTCCGCAAGTTCCTTAAGGTCTGCTATCGAAGTTGCAGTTCCCGATGGGTTATTGGGAGTCGCAACGAAGACCAGGTGGGGAGATTTCTCGCGAATCAGTTTCTTTGCCTTAGCAATATCTATTCCAAAATCTTCATCGCGGCTTCCGGCAAACCAAGGTGTCTTCGTAATTTGCGCGATCAGTGGATGAACGGAGTAGGACGGAATGAATCCCATTGAGAGATGATCCGCTCCCCCGCAAGAGAGAAAGAGTGTCTGCAAAATTTCATTCGAACCATTTGCGGCCCAAATATTCTCTTCGCTCAGTTCCACGCCAGTGCTTTGAGTGATGTAATGAGCCAATTTTTGGCGAAGCCCGTGGGCATCGCGATCTGGATATCGATTGAGGTTTGCAATTACCTCAGCGAGTCTCGTGGACATAGCCTCCACTACTTCAGTGGGAAGGGGGAAAGGGTTCTCGTTGGTGTTAAGCGCGACGACGCCTTCTATCTGTGGCGCTCCGTATGGTGAGATATTACGTAGGTCGCTGCGTAGCGGCAACCAGTAAGGCCATTGTGATTGAACCATTAGTTCTTCTCCTCAAAGCGTGCGCTCATCGCTTCGCCGTGAGCCGGCAAATCTTCTGCATTGGCGAGTGTAATTACCGTAGCGGCAATATCCATAAACGAGCTCTCGTCATACTCGATAAAGTTAACGCCTTTAAGAAATGTTTGAACGGATAATCCACTCGAGTGGCAGGCACAACCACCTGTAGGGAGGACATGGTTAGATCCCGCGGAGTAATCCCCTAGAGAAACCGGCGCAAATCTGCCGAGAAAAACCGCTCCTGCATTACGGATTTCGGAAGCAACAGCCTCCGTCTCCTTGACGTGAAGCTCAAGGTGCTCTGCGGCGTAGCCATTCATAACATCAATGCCCTGCTTCATCGAGTCGACGAGCACGATCGCGGATTGCACTCCCGTAAGAGCAGCTCGAATCCGATCGGAGTGGCGCGTACGGGTGACTCGGATTGCCAGTTCACTTCTTACCTCATCAGCCAGAGTGGTCGATGATGTGACAAGAACCGCGGCAGCGTTGACATCGTGTTCGGCCTGACTAATTAAATCTGCTGCTACCTCACCTGCGATTGCGCTCTCATCGGCCAAGATTCCTATTTCAGTTGGACCCGCTTCAGAGTCGATCGCGATCAGTCCGCGCAGCGCACGTTTCGCAGCTGCTACATAAACATTTCCAGGACCGGTCACGAGATCAACTGGTTCGCAGAGTCCTTCAACTCCGTAGGCGAACATTGCAATTGCTTGCGCTCCTCCGACGGCATAAACCTCATAGATACCCAGGAGGGCGCAGGCGGCGAGAATGGTGGGATGCGGAAGTCCGTCGAACTCGCGCTGCGGCGGAGATGCCACTGCAATACTTGGAACCCGTGCTATTTGGGCCGGGATGACATTCATTAAGACAGAGCTGGGGTACACGGCATTTCCGCCAGGTACATAAAGCCCAACGCGATCCACGGGTATCCATTTTTGAGTAACACTAGCGCCGGCGACCACTTCGGTTCGTTCAGATTTTCGTGATTGAGATTCATGAACCGCGCGGATGCGTCCGATAGAGATCTCCAGCGCACTCTTTACCGCTGGATCTAAATCTGCCAAGGCTTGATCAATTGCGCTTTGTGGTACTCGCACATAGAAAGGAGAAATGCCGTCAAACTCCAACGATAATTCTTTGAGAGTCGTCTCATCTCCATTCTTCACACGCTGCAAGATCGGTTCAACCGCTGCCATTGCATGTGCAACATCGAGCTTCGCACGGGGTATTGCCATCTTGTACTGCGCTTTAGAGAGCGTCTTCCCGCGCAGGTCGATCAGTGGGATAGCGAAATCAGAAGTCACTCCCATATTCTAAAGCGTGGCGAGCGAGCCTGTGACCTAATATCGCTGCGCCAAACCTTGGTCAGGAGACTAAACAGTCCGGCCCCAGCACTGATTTCAGATCCGCGCTCAAACTTGGTGAAGCCGTGACGCGCAAATCATCATCAATCTTCATGACTAATCCTTTGCTGCCATCATCGAGCTTGAGGTGGACTTCACGCGGGCCGGGATGAGAGCGCAGTATCTCCTTCATGCGATCCACCAGGGGCGCTGTCACTCGAGTGGCGTCGATGGTAATTACGAGCGGGCCCGTAGGAGCGCCGGTGACATCGGGAATTGTCATATCGAGCGCTGTGATTCGAGCAGCTTCTTCACGTTTATCGATTCTTCCGCGAACAACGATGACGCGGTCTTCCATTAAATTCATGGCGTGGGTCTGATACGTGGCGGCAAAGAAGAGGACATCGACCGCGCCTTCTAGGTCCTCGATGGAGACGATTGCCCAGGAATTGCCTTGCTTGGAAACTTTGCGCTGAACTTGCGTGATGAGACCGCCAATGGTGACGATCTGCTCATGCCCGACAGAATCTTCAGCGATCTGCGATAACGGCATATCGACCGCTGCGCGCAGAACGTGCTCGATTCCAAGGAGCGGGTGATCTGATACATAGAGCCCAAGCATTTCGCGCTCGTAGGTGAGTAGAAGATTCTTATCCCACTCATCTTTTGGAATATCTAATTCAACATCACTGACGCTAGTCGATGCCCCGCTGTCAGTACTTCCAAAGAGATCAAATTGGCCGATCGCTTCTGCTCGCTTTGCCTCGCTTACTGAATCGATCGCCTCCAGATAGACCATCATGAGTCCACGCCGTGTTGCATCGAGCGAATCGAATGCGCCAGCTTTGATGAGAGATTCTATGGTCTTCTTGTTGCAGACCTGCTGATCCACCTTCGCCAGGAAGTCGCCGAAGGAAAGGTAACGACCCTTGCTCGCGCGGTTGGAGACAATTGATCCCACAACGTTCTCTCCTACATTGCGAATTGCAGTCAAACCAAAACGGATATCTGCGCCGAGTGGGGTGTAATCCGATGCTGACTCATTGACATCAGGCGGCAAGACTTTAATTCCCATGCGGCGGCATTCGTTGAGGTAGAGAGCGCTCTTATCCTTGTCATCTCGCACGCTGGTTAAGAGGGCGGCCATATATTCAGTGGGGAAATTCGCCTTCAAATAGCCGGTCCAGTATGAGACGAGACCGTACCCAGCAGAGTGGGCTCTATTAAACGCATAATCCGAGAATGGAATCAAGGTATCCCATAATTTTTTAATAGCGTTTTTACCGAAGCCCCCAGCCACCATTCCTGCTTCGAAATTTACATACTCTTTATCAAGGATCTCTTTGTTCTTCTTGCCCATGGCTTTACGCAATAAGTCTGCGCGTCCCAGTGAGAAGCCAGCAACCTTCTGCGCAATTGCCATTACTTGCTCTTGGTAAACGATCAAACCATAGGTATCGCCCAAAATTTCGGCGAGTGGTTCGGACAACTCTTCGTGAATCGGCTCAACGGGCTTCCGACGATTTTTACGATCGGCATAATCGGTATGTGCATTTACACCCATCGGTCCTGGCCGATAAAGCGCGATCACAGCAGAGATATCTTCAAAGGAATCCGGAGCCATCTGGCGAAGCAGCGCTCGCATCGGACCACCATCAAGCTGGAAGACTCCGAGAGTCTCACCCTTGCCTAAAAGTTCGAAGGTCTTGGGATCATCCAAGGTAAGAAGCGAGAGATCTACATCAGCTCCCTTATTTCTTTTTATATTAATGAGACAGTCATCGAGAACTGAAAGGTTGCGCAGGCCCAGGAAATCCATCTTGAGCAATCCCGTTGCTTCACAAGCGCCCATATCGAATTGGGTAATGATGGCGCCATCGGCCTCACGGCGATGAATTGGAATTACATCAAGGAGTGGTTCCTTACTGAGAATGACACCCGCAGCATGTACTCCCCACTGCCGCTTAAGTCCCTCTAATCCGCGCGCAGTATCAACAATTCTTTTAGCGTCGCCATCTGTTTCATAAACCGTACGAAACTCTCCCGCCTCGCCATATCGATCATTCTTCGGGTCAAAAATTCCAGAGAGCGTAATGTCCTTGCCCATGATGGTGGGTGGGAGGGCTTTGGTAATTTTGTCGCCGATGGCATAGGGATAACCCAGGACTCGTGTTGCATCTTTAAGGGCCTGCTTTGACTTGATATTGCTGTATGTAATGATCTGGGCAACTCGATCTTCACCATACTTATTAGTTGCGTAAGCAATCATCTCGGAGCGGCGGCGCTCATCGAAGTCCAGATCAATATCTGGCATGGAAATACGCTCTGGGTTGAGGAAGCGCTCGAAGAGCAGACCGTGCTTGATCGGATCGAGGGCGGTGATTCCAAGCGCGTAAGAGACCAGTGAACCAGCAGCCGATCCACGTCCCGGCCCAACACGAATGCCGACCTCGCGGGCATGAGCACAGAGATCTGAAACCACGAGGAAATACCCTGGGAAGCCCATTTTGATCATGACGCTCAACTCGTAGTCCAGACGCTCTTGATAAGCAGCCGTCACTTCGCTATTCATGCGATCTGCGAGACCAAGATTTGCAAGTTTTGTGAGCCAAGAATCTTCACTCTCGCCAGCAGGAACTTCGAATTGGGGAAGTAAATTTTCGCCTTCGCGCAAAGTCACATCGCAGCGCTCTGCAATCAACAAAGTGTTGTCACAACTCTCTGGGAAATCTCGGAAAAGTTCGCGCATTTCAGCAGCGCTCTTCAAATAAAACTGATCGTTCTCAAATTTAAAGCGCTTGGGATCTGCCATGGTGGATCCTGATTGCACGCAGAGGAGCGCTTCATGCGCAATCGAATCTTCATTCTTTGTATAGTGCAGATCATTGGTAGCCAGGAGCGGAAGTCCCAACTCCTTGCCGAGCTTGAGAAGATCCGCCTTCACCCTCTTCTCAACATCAATTCCGTGATCCATGATTTCTAGAAAGAAGTTTTCTGGGCCGAAGATATCGCGGAGTTCACTAGCCGCTGTCATCGCCTCTTTGTACGCACCCATCCGCAATCGAGTTTGGATCTCTCCACCTGGGCACCCGGTCGTGGCGATAATTCCCGTTGCATATTGCGCGAGCAACTCGCGATCCATACGAGGCTTGTAATAGAAACCTTCAAGTGAGGCCAGAGACGACAATTTAAAGAGGTTAGAAAGACCTACATTATTTTCGGCGAGCAGGGTCATATGTGTGTAGGCGCCGCCACCTGAAACATCATCTTCGCCACCATCGGCCCACTTCACGCGCTTCTTATCGAAGCGGCTCTCGGGAGCCACATATGCTTCAATTCCGATAATTGGTTTTACGCCGGCTTTGCGAGCCTGTTTATTAAATTCAAAGGCACCAAATACATTTCCGTGATCTGTGATCGCGATCGCCGGCATCTCTTGCCTGGCTACCTCTTTGACCAACTCCTCAACGCGCGCGGCACCATCCAGCATCGAATACTCGGTGTGGACATGAAGATGAACGAAATTGGATTTCTGCGACACGGTTAGCGAGATTACTACTGTGGCTAATTCTGACGGCTGTTTTGCTCAAGCTCGTCTAATGAGCGTGTCAGATCTAAGGGGTACTCCGAGGCAAATGCCATCTTTGCGCCTGTTACTGGGTGGGTAAATTTAAGTTCACGAGCGTGCAGCCACGGGCGATGGATATTTAAACGGTCGGCAATGGTGTGATCTGCACCGTACGTGAGATCGCCGACAAGGGGGTGATGGAGCGCGGCGAAATGCACGCGAATCTGGTGGGTTCGTCCTGTCTCGAGTTCGATCTCGAGGAGTGAGACCGCCGGAAAGAGTTCAAGTGAGGTGTAATGGGTGATAGATGGCTTGCCATCCGCCACAACCGCAAAACGATAATCCTCGCGGGGATGGCGATTGATAGGGGCATCAATTGTTCCCTGCGATGGATCCATATGACCTTGGACCATGGCGTGATAAACCTTTGTGACGGTGCGATCCCTAAATTGATCCTTGAGCGATGCATAGGAGACCTCATCTTTGGCAATGACCATCAAGCCGGTGGTTCCTACATCCAGGCGATGAACAACACCTTGTCGCTCTGCGGCACCACTTGTGGATACGTTATATCCAGCGGCAATTACTGCGCCGATTACGGTAGGACCTTGCCATCCCGGACTGGGATGCGCAGCAACTCCAGCGGGCTTATTAATGACAATGATGTGTTCGTCGTTGTAAACGACTTCTAGACCTTCAACGGGAGTTGGTGTCAATTGCGGCGCGCTCTTGGCGGGCGGCATCAAAATCTCGAGTACATCCGCCGTCGAAACTTTGTCCGACTTAGTAACCGGCTTACCACCGCGAGAAATTTCTTCGTTCTCGATGAGAGAAACAACTACAGAGCGCGAGAGACCCAACATCCGAGCGAGGGCGGCATCGACGCGATCCTGGTCTAGCCCTTCAGGTATCGAGATCACCTTTAATTCACGTTCAGGGAACGTCATCACGGGACCTCGGTTTCACATCGTTTAAAAGGAGAATTGCAATGGTTACTGCAGAGATAACAATAGAGGTATCTGCCAGATTAAATATCGGCCAGTGCGGTAGGCGGATCCAATCAACGACCTGACCATGCAATAGGTATGGCGGGCGAAAGAAGCGATCCACGAGATTCCCGCTTATGCCACCTAAAAGAAAGCCCAAAGCTATCCCCCATGAGCGTGCGGTGATCGATTTCGAGAAGAGGAAGATGCCTGCTATTGCCAAGAAGGATAAGAGAGAAAGTAAGACGGTTGCGCTCTGCACCAAGCCGAAAGCTGCTCCTGAGTTGGCGGTCAATTGCAATTGCAGGAAAGAGCCGAGGATTGGCTTTGGATCCCTCCCCAAGGTATGCAGGGCCAGCGCTTTTGAACCACTATCAATCGCAATGATTGCGATGGCAACGGCAAGTAAGGATTTAACTGCTTTACGGTGAGGTGCTGAATTACTCAGCGCCGTTCCTCTTTCTGCTTGCACGCCATGCAGAGAGTCGCACGCGGGAAGACTTGGAGGCGCGCTTTACCAATCGCGTTTCCACACTCTTCACAACGACCATATGTCTTGGTATCAATTCGCTCGACTGCGCGTTCGGTCTGCAAGACCATGTCGCGCGCGTTATAAACAAGAGACATCTCATGCTCACGCTCAAAAGTCTTGGTACCTGCATCGGCCTGATCATCGCCGGCTCCAACGCCCGCAGCAGAGATTAAATCTTGCATCTCGCCCTCGGCTTCGCTTAACTCAGATTTTAAGCGGACCAATTCTTTTGTAAGTTCAGATCGCATCGTCTTTAACTCGGCTGCGGTCCATGGATTCTCATTTTCATTTACCACCAACGGTGCGGGAGCTCCTTTGATTGGCTTGAGAATGTGGTTGCGCTTGCCACTTTTAACCGGGCGGGGTGGCGGTGGCATGACTAGGCGCCGCTCTTCAATCACAATTTCCGGGCCGGCATTTACCTCATGCGGCGTAACGGTAATAGTTGTTGAATCACCGGTCGTGGTGCTCTGCAATTTTGCAGGAAATGGTTTCCCGGGAGCTTTCTTGGCGGGAACCTTCGCTACCGACGGACTCTTTGCCAGGGTGGGTTTTACAATCTTTGGAGAGCGAGCGGCCACCTTCTTGGCGGATGCGGCTTTGGTCGCTGCCGCTTTCTTGGCGCTACTTGCTACAGGGGCTTTCTTTGCGGGCACGGTTTTCACTGCTTTCTTAGCCACTAGTTTCTTCGCCACGAGCTTTTTTGCAGGTGGGGACTTTTTAACCGCGCTCTTCTTAGCGATTCCGCTCTTGGAAATCGCCTTCTTAGCAGGAGCCTTCTTTGCCGTAGGAGTCATATCAATAGTCACATCTCTAGTCAGCCCACATATATGTAGCCACCAGAGGCCACCTTCGTGAGTTACCTGCGAGCGAGAAGGCTAGAGCGAAGAGCGATGAATTACCAACTTCGCCGCGCTAGACTCGCGCTTTCACCACACTTCGGGGGATTTTTCGGGAAACTCCCGCCTAGAGAGTCGATAGCGAGGATACGAGATGGCAGCGCAAGGCTCACACCCATTTAATAGCCTTCCGCCCCAAATCGATCTCCCGGCTACCGAGCATCAGATCCTCGCCTTCTGGGAAGAGAATCAAATCTTCTCCAAGAGCGTATCCGCACGCGATGGCGCTCCCCGTTGGACCTTCTACGAGGGTCCACCTACAGCAAATGGTTCCCCTGGAACACACCACATTGAGGCGCGCGTCTTTAAAGATTTATTTCCGCGCTATCAGACGATGAAGGGCAAGCAGGTAATTCGCAAAGCGGGATGGGATTGCCACGGATTGCCGGTCGAAATTGCTGTTGAGAAAGAGTTAGGTTTTGCGGGCAAGGGCGATATTGAAAAGTACGGCATCGCAGCATTCAATGAGAAGTGTCGCGACTCGGTACAACGCCACGTCGATGAATTTACCTCGATGACGCGCCGCATGGGTTTCTGGGTGGACTTTGACGAGGCCTACTGGACCATGTCTCCTGAATATGTCGAGAGCGTCTGGTGGTCACTGCAGCAGATCTGGCAGAAAGGTCTGCTAGTCCAGGATCATCGCGTCGCCCCATACTGCCCGCGTTGCGGAACTGGATTATCCGATCATGAATTGGCGCAAGGTTACGAAACAGTTACTGATCCATCGGTATATGTGCGCTTCCCGGCAACATCTGGTGCTATCGCTGATTTAGGCGCCGCATTCTTAGTCTGGACTACGACTCCATGGACATTGGTTTCAAATACCGCGATTGCGGTAAATCCAAAGGTTGAGTATCAAGTCTGCGAAATCACGAAGGACGATAAGACCGAAAGGTTGGTCATCGCAACCAATCTCGCTCACGTGCTTGGTGAAGATCGCAGAGTCATCGCCACCTTCCTCGGGTCTGAGCTAGAACACATCACTTACCAGCGCCCGCTTGATCTCATTGAGATTCCTGATTCGCACTACATCGTCTTGGCGGATTACGTCACGATCGAAGATGGAACTGGATTGGTGCACCAATCCCCCGCCTTCGGAGCCGACGACTTACAAGTCAGCCGTCGATACGGGCTACCAGTGGTCAATCCAATGGCACCCGATGGAAAGTTCTTGCCCGACGTTCCTCTCGTCGGTGGCATCTTCTTCAAAGAGGCCGATAAAACCCTGGTTCGCGAGTTGAAATCCCGCGGGGTTCTCTTCCGCCAATTGCAGTTCGAGCACTCTTATCCCCATTGCTGGCGCTGCCACACACCTCTTATGTATTACGCGCAACCGTCGTGGTACATCCGTACTACCGCGATTAAAGATAAATTAATCGCCGAAAATGCTAAGACCGATTGGCACCCTGAAACTATTAAGACAGGGCGTTACGGAGATTGGCTTGAGAACAATATTGACTGGGCCATCTCGCGCAACCGTTATTGGGGTACTCCGCTGCCATTGTGGCGTTGCCCGGAGAACCACATGCATTGCGTAGGTTCTCTCGCCGAACTCTCAACTCTCTCTGGCCAAGATGTAAGAGCGACAGACCCCCATCGCCCCTTTGTCGATGACATTACCTTTCCCTGCCCTGAATGCTCACAGACGATGAACCGAGTCAATGAGGTCATCGATTGTTGGTATGACTCGGGAGCGATGCCATTTGCGCAATGGGGTTATCCGCATAAAGAGGGATCCGTCGAGGCGCTAGCCCAGGCCTACCCCGCGGACTTTATCTGTGAAGCTATCGATCAAACCCGCGGATGGTTCTACACATTGATGACAATTGGCACTCTTGTCTTTGACGAATCTTCATACAAAACAGTTCTCTGCCTCGGCCACATTTTGGATAAAGATGGCAGAAAGATGAGTAAGCATCTCGGCAACGTTCTGCAACCCATCCCATTGATGGATCAACACGGCGCAGATGCGGTGCGCTGGTACATGTTGGCTGCAGGTTCGCCGTGGAGCGCTCGGCGCGTGGGCCACGATGCTCTCTCCGATGTTGTGCGCAAAACCTTGCTCACATATTGGAACACCGTCTCCTTCTTTAGTCTCTATGCCCATGCTGCTAATTTTGAGTTTGCAGCAGGCGGAAAAACTTCAGAAGTAACTATGGATCGCTGGATCATCTCCGAGCTCAATCAATTGATCGCCGCAGTTGACCTGGCCTTTGAAGAATTCGACTCACAAGAAGTTGGTCGCCTGCTCGCTACCTTTATCGACGATCTCTCAAACTGGTATGTGCGCAGATCACGCCGCCGTTTCTGGGATGGCGATAAAGACGCGCTTTCCACGCTCTTCACCTGCCTTAAGGTTCTGACACAGTTAATGTCGCCGCTCGTACCGTTTATCACCGAGCATGTTTGGCAAACCTTGGTTCGCGTGGGGCAACCCGACTCCGAAGAGTCAGTTCACCTCTCTTCTTTCCCGGTTTCTGCAGTCGAAGTTATTGACTCCAAACTGTCTGCATCTGTTGCGCTCTCGCGCCGCCTCGTTGAACTGGGTCGCGCCGCTCGAGCTGAATCCAAACTCAAAATCCGCCAACCACTCTCTCGCGCTCTCGTTGCGGCGTCAGGTTGGGGGGCAATGGACCCAGAGATCCGGGAACATATCCAGGACGAGCTCAATGTCCTGCGCCTCGATCTACTCGCAGATGAGAACGAGGGGCTAGTAAGCATCTCGATTAAGGCTAATTTCAGAACTATCGGTGCTCGCTACGGCGGGGATGTGCAGGCGATCGCAGCCGCTATTTCCCAGGCAGATGCTGCTGCGCTGGTGCACGCGTTACGCGAAACTGGAAGTTATGACCTTAAGTACGGTGACACGATTGCCCAACTCACTACAGAGGATCTGGTAATTACCGAGACTCCTAAAGAGGGATGGTCGGTAGCAAGCCACTCTGGTGAAAGTGTTGCGCTGGATCTGACCCTGACACCCGAACTTTTACAAGCTGGGTTGATGCGCGAAGTCGTTCGCACCATTCAAGAACAACGGAAGAATTCTGGATTTGATATCAGCGATCGGATTCACGTGCGTTGGAATTCTGGGGCTGATGTTGCCGCCGCCATCGCGCGCTATGCAGAGCAAATTTCAGATGAAGTGTTAGCGCTGTCGATCACCCAAGATGAAAATCTAGATGGAACCGAGAATGAGATTGGTTTAGGGCTGGCGCTTACGAAGAATTAGTTCAATGGATTCGGCGCGCAAACGAAATTAATATTTCAGTCACGAAGAAGATCAAGATAAACGAAATATCAATCGCTACTGGTCCGATGCGCAGCGGAGGAATGAAACGACGCACAAATCGCATCACCGGATCGGTGACCCCATAAACTGCTTCGGCGATCGCGAGGAGAACTCCGCGGGGGCGCCATGAAGGCGAAAAAATGCGAACGTAATCGAGGATGACTCGCGCGAAGAGCGAGATAATAAAAAGTTGCAGTACTAATACGATCGCTGTGCCTACATTACTCATTATTTTACTCCACCTGCCGCGAGGCTAAATCAACTCTGATTGAAGAAACTTGCCTCTGCAGCTGCAGTCTTGTTCTCGCTACTTACCCGAACATTGGCTGGGGTGAGGAGAAATACCTTTGAAGTCACTCGTTCGATACTGCCGTGTAGACCAAAGACTAAACCTGAGGCGAAATCCACCAAACGTTTACGCTCAGACTCTTCCATATCGGAGAGATTCATCAATACTGGCTGGCTCATGCGATAACGCTCGCCGACAGTCCGCGCCTCATTGTAAAAGCGGGGATGGATAGTGAAGATCTGATCCATGATGGGGAGTGCCTCTTGCACCGGAGTGAAGGCCGGAGCAGGAATTGGATTGAATTTTGGGCGGGCGCTCTGGTTCACAGACCTAACCCCACGGTGAGGGGCTTCTGCAGATACGACAGGTTGGAGATCTTCCTCTTCATCGACAAGCCCGAGGTAGTTCGCTGCCTTCTTAAATACATTAGCCATAGCTTAATTTTAGGCTGGAAGTACACGAGAACCGAGGATTGAACTCCCGATTCGTAGATGTGTCGCACCGGCCGCAATAGCGGCCTCAAAATCTCCACTCATTCCCAGGGAGAGCGCCGTTAATTCAGGAAAAGATGCGAGGAGTCGACTGCGGATCTCTTGCATCTGCGCAAAGGCGCGCTGGGGCTCCACCTGCGCAGGGGCAACAGCCATGAGACCAATCGGCCTGACCTGGGTCTGGCTATATATCGCTTCCAGTAAGGGCTCCAACTCTTCCGAGCTAACCCCTCCGCGGTCGACACGTAGCGGTTCTAAATTCACTTGAATGAAGAAGGTTCGAAGCTTGCCCTCTTGATAGCTAGAAAATTTACGGGCGTGATCCAACGAATCCAAGGAGTGAACAGAATCTGCCCAACTGGCAATTGACTTAATCTTTCGACTTTGTACCTGCCCTTGAAAGTGCCAGGTGATATCGCTGGGTAATTGTTCAGATTTAAGGGAACCTTCTTGGTCTCTGTTCTCGCCAAAGGCCCGCATACCCAAGTCATAGAGGATCTGAGCGTCGCTCAGCGGAAAATTCTTCGTCACCACAATCAATTGAATCTCATTGCGATTTCGGCCGGCCCTGATCGCAGCGGCGGCGATGCGCCCTTCAACTTCCCGGAGTTTTGCGGAGATCTCTGCTTCTCGCGTCATAGCGAAATTAGCCCTGCTTGGCGCTCCGCTTCGGCTCCCCGCCGGAAGGAGAAGAAGTGTGGATTTTCTAGAGTGCAGACATTGAGGTTGTGAACGACCACTCCCATTGCCTCCAAATCAAAGGTCACACCGCGTTGGAGGTCAAGGGCATGGCGCGAATCGGAAGTTCTGGCCGCGGGAAAGTTCTGCGAAATCTCTTGATACATCTGCGGCGAAACCTCGTAGCAAGCACCACAGATGCTGGGACCGATCGTCGCCTTGATCTCCCCCGCACCTAGATCTCTCATCATCTTCACTGTCTTTTGTGCAATGCCCTTAACGAATCCCACGCGACCTACATGTGCAACCCCAACCCATTGCGCTGCAGAGAAAGTAATGGGCATGCAATCGGCGGCCAAAGCGGCCAACCCCACCCCTTTGCTATTGGTGATGAGCGCATCACATTCGAAATCGCCACCGGTGCCATCAACTACGAGGACCGTGTCGCTATGACTTTGTTTCATGAAATGCAGAACCGGCAAAGAGAGTGAGACGCGCAGTTTTTCGCGATGATGCAAAAGCTTGAGATCTCCTCCTTGTTGGGAGGTGAAAAGAGTTCGAGACATTTACTTCATAAAGTCAGGAACGTCTATCTCATCCTCGCTCACAAGATCTTGGAAAGTCACGCGGCGGCGGGGAGCTGAAGGAATCGTAATCTCTGCAGTGTCTTCCCCTCCAGCGAGATCGAGCGCTACTGCAATGGGATCATTTGCCGCAATCGGATCCGCTTGACCACTCAGGGCAGCAGCGGTGATCGTTGGCATTGGTGCGCGCTTTGGCGCTCCGCCATCAAAGCCTGCGGCAATAACAGTGATTCGAACTTCATCGCCTAGCGCATCATCAATAACTGTTCCAAAGATGATGTTCGCATCGGGATGCGCGGATTTGGCAACAAGCTCTGCCGCTTCACTCAATTCAAAGAGTCCTAAGTCAGAACCGCCTGCGATGGAGAGTAAAACGCCTCGTGCGCCATCTATCGAAGCTTCCAAGAGCGGGCTCGCGATAGCTAACTCGGCGGCTCGTGTGGCACGTGCCTCTCCTCGAGCAGAGCCAATCCCCATTAATGCAGAACCAGCACCCTGCATAACGCTCTTTACATCGGCGAAGTCGAGGTTAATGAGTCCGGGTGTCGTAATGAGATCTGTGATGCCTTGCACGCCAGAAAGCAGAACTTGATCCGCACTTCGGAAAGCTTCTACCGCCGTAATGGAACGATCAGAGATAGCAAGAAGTCGATCATTAGGGATAACGATCAATGTATCAACCTCTACACGCAGAAGTTCAATGCCCTCGTTCGCTTGCAGGGTGCGATGCTTTGCTTCGAATGAAAATGGCTTCGTTACAACACCTACAGTTAGTGCTCCCAGATCCTTCGCAACTTTTGCAACTATCGGCGCACCTCCCGTTCCGGTTCCGCCACCTTCTCCCGCAGTTACAAAGACCATGTCAGCACCACGTAAAACTTCTTCGATCTCTTCAATATGATCAAGAGCGGCTTGACGTCCAACTTCAGGAGATGCACCAGCACCAAGACCGCGGGTTGATTTACGACCGATATCTAACTTAACATCGGCATCACTCATGATGAGTTGCTGTGCATCGGTATTGATCGCAATAAACTCGACACCTTTGAGACCTGCTTCAATCATACGATTGACAGCATTAACTCCTCCGCCACCAATTCCAACTCCCTTGATAACGGCCAAATAATTTTGCGGTGTCGCCACGTTGTACCTCTCCTAAGACCCTAAATCTCAAGTCGAGACTTAAAGCGCTGCCCACTTCTTATGCGGTAAAAATAGGGTTCTACGCATGCGCAAGCAATGACCGACACGATATGCGGCACAAGCAATCTCTCAACGCGGCGTTGAGAGTAATTACTGCACTACTGGAGTTAACGGTTGAGAAAGGTCCACGCTAGTAATTTTCCTATTTTCAGGGAGGGATAAAAGTTGGCGCAAAACCTTTATTTTTAGCGCAATATCTTTAGTTGTTCCCCATGCAATCGTCAATTGCTTGTAACCTGCAATGGAGGTCGCGAGAATCACTTGATTGCTTTGATCAACCGACAAGCTCAACACATGTGCGGTGAGGTCAGAGGGGCTATGTGACAGAAAGGTTGCCATCGCAGCCCGTGAATCCGTCCCAACTGCTGCGAAATTGATGACGGGAAGCCCAGAAGGTGGATTAGGAGTCGTGAAGTTGTAACCCTGTGCATCGAAATATTCGGTGGCCCCCTGAGTATCGGTGTATTGCGCAATGGGGTGATGTTCTGTAATTGTAATTCGCACATCGTGGGCTAACCAGCGCCTATTCACTTTAATCGTGTCGACCCATGATAACGTCGAGAGATCGTGCGCAATGCGCTGTGAACTCACACGCGCAATTGGCAATCCAATGTGCAGATCCTTTGGAATCAAGAGCGGAGTAACGATTGCTTCGTTTCCAGCGGCCGTTATCTCTATCGAACGAATTTCCAACGCTTTTGACCAACCAAGAAAGTAGCCGAATAACATAATGAGCAATACCGCCAGAAGAATGGCCGGTGCATTGCGATATCGGCGTTTACGCATATCTCTCTTCGAGCGCCTGAACGATTACCGGAGCAAGAGAATTAACATCCCCTGCGCCGAGAGTCATTATGACGTCACCGGGTTCTGCGATTTCGAGTACTGCTTGAACAACATTGAGCATAGAAGGTTCATAAGAGATAGTGCCACTACTCGAAGCCCGAGTTATCAATTGTGAAGTGACACCGGGGATCGGGGCTTCGCTAGCCGGATATACCTCAAGCACAAATGCGCGATCAGCGAGCTCGAGAGATTTCGCAAATTCCGTAAAGAACGCTTGTGTCCGGGAGAAGCGATGAGGTTGGAAGACCACAATTACTCGTCCTGGGGCCGCATAAGCTCTTGCAGTCTCGAGAGTCACTCGCAGCTCAGTGGGATGGTGACCATAATCATCGATTACCTCGATGTCACGTATTTTGCCTTTATGTTCAAACCGTCGGCGGGAACCGCTAAAGGATTCCAGACCATTTAATAACTCCGGAACGCTAGCTCCCAATCGCTCTCCTGCTGCCAACGCCGCTGTGGCATTGAAAAGATTATGTAGACCAGGAATCGTTAAATGTAATTCCGGGAGTACCTTGCCGTTCTTCGTGATTCGCGCAAATGAGGAAGCTGGCTCTAGCAAAACTCGTGATATTGCGAACTCAGCATCTTGCGCGCCATAGGTGATGATTGCTAAATCTTTTCGAGTTACTCGCGAAAGGAGCTCAACGACACCAGGGTCATCCGTGCCAGCAATTACAAAACCATTGGGCTGAATCGTTCCAATAAATTCTACGAATATCTCGTATAGCTCCTCGATCGTTGCAAAATGATCTACGTGATCGAGTTCGAGATTTGTGATAATTGCGCCGAGCGGACGATAAGCAATAAAAGACCCATCGGACTCGTCGGCCTCGGCGATGAAGATATCTCCACTACCCAAGTGGGCATTGACCCCAGAACTGTTGATTAATCCCCCGATGGCGAATGAGGGATCAAGTCCGGCACTTTGCAGCGCAACGGTCAGCATTGAGGTTGTCGTCGTCTTGCCATGCGTTCCGGCAACTGCGATTGAACGTTTGCCCTCCATAAGGATGGCGAGTGCTTCAGCTCTGGTAATTGTTACGATCCCTAGCTGCTCTGCAGCAACGAGTTCGGGGTTATTTGGTGATATTGCGCCGGAGGTAATTAAGAGGTCTATCCCTTGCACATGAGCGGCGTTATGTCCCATGAAGATCTGCGCGCCTAGTGCTGCCAAAGACTGAGTAATCGAACTCTCTTTTACATCGCTTCCGCTAATTGAAAGCCCCTGAGAGAGCATTATGCGCGCGATGCCCGACATGCCGGCCCCGCCTATCCCCACAAAATGGATTCGCTTACCGGCAAGCTTCACCAATTTACTCATGAGCTAATACTTTCAGAGATCGGCCAGCAATTTCTGCACTGGCGTTGAGTGGCAAATCCACCTTTTGTGCGGCGGCGCTCCAAGCATCTGCCTGAGCCACCAATCTATCGATATTGGCGAGGAGCCAGGTTGCAGAGAACTCGGAATTATCCACTAACTCTCCCCCGCCACGCGCCGTAATCACCTTGGCATTTTCGCTCTGCTCACCATTGCCAATTGGTAGTGGGACGAAAAGACTGTAGATACCCAAAACTCCAACTTCAGTGACCGTCACCGCACCACTTCTCGATATCACCATGTCGCTCGCCGCATACGCAAGAGCCATATCATCGATATATCGCATGGGCAGATACCCAGCTTGAGCCGACGGTAAATCGTTTTTAGCTCCTACGGCATGAATTATTTGATAACCCCGTCGAGAAATCTCGCGCTGTGATTGCGCTATAGCCTCGTTGAACTTCATCGAGCCCAGAGATCCACCAAATACCAGAATAGTTTTTACTTGAGGATCAAAGTTCATGCTTCGCAAAGCCGCTTCACGTGTGCTACGTCGAACCGCGGGTTGCAATCTAGCAAGGTCAACAATCTCATTGCGTAATGGAATACCAACTCTTTCTGCTGAATCTTCTCCAAAGGCACGGAGCATCACTGCCCCGCAGCACAGCGCCAATTTATTGGCCATACCCATCTTTGCATTCGCCTCATGCGCCACAATCGGAATCCCGGCACGTCGCGCAGCAAGATAAGCGGGTGCCGCAACATATCCACCGAATCCAATGACGAGATCTGCTCCAGCGATTAATGCCTTAGTTTGGCGTAGCGCCCTCTGAAATCTCCAAGGCCAGATTAAAAGTTCGGCATTCAAGCGACGTGGAAAGGGCACCTTGTTGATTATGTGGAGCGGAAAACCTGCAGCAGGTACCAGAGTATTTTCGACGCCATCGCTCGTTCCCAGAAAATGGGCTTCAATTTCCGGATGGTTCACGCGAAACCAGCGGGCTACGGCGAGTGCGGGCTCAACGTGGCCCGCTGTTCCAGCGCCCGCAAAAAATATCTTCTTCACTCTTGTACCCTCTTGCGAGCTTTGATGGCAGCTCGAACACGCGGATCCTTGCGCGAAATATTAAGAACATAGCCCACCCCTAGAAAATTGGCGATGAGCGATGAGCCGCCGTAACTAATGAAGGGAAGGGTGACGCCAACTACCGGGAGAACTCCGATAACAGAACCAACGTTGATAATCACCTGCATCATTATCCAGGCTCCCACACCAGCGCAGGCATATCGGGAGAAGAGATCCTTAGTCTGCATTGCTGTTCTAAAAATTCCATATATAAGCGCAGCATAGAGCGCGAGGACAACTAACGTCCCGAGCAGGCCAAGCTCCTCGCCGATGACAGCAAAGATAAAATCAGTATGAGCCTCCGAGAGATTGCCCCATTTCTGTCGACTCGCTCCAAGTCCTACTCCAAAAAGGCCACCACTCGCCAATCCCATAACAGAGTGTGCGGGTTGCCAGCCGGCCAACTTATATACGGCAGGCGCAAATGGATTCAATACAGCAGCGAAGCGATGTAAGCGATACGGGGCTAATGCAACCAAACCCACAACACCTGCAACCGCAAACGCCCCCAATACAAAGAAGTGACGTAGCGGAAGTCCACTGACAAAGAGCATCGTGGAAACCACTCCCAAGATGATAACTGTGGTGCCGAGATCCCCACCTTTAAGAATGAGAAGGATGAGTGGAAGTGTTCCGGAAAGAACGAAGCTCATATGGCGAAATGCTGAGCGATCGAGAACAGTTTCATCGAATTTTCGCAACTGACCAGCACACCACAAGATCAGCCCAAGCTTTGCAAACTCCGAAGGCTGCATCGTGAAACCGGCAAAGTGAATCCAGTTTGTGTTGCCGTTAACTGTCAACTTGATCCTGGAACAAGTGGTAAGCAGAGCGCAAGAAATGAAAGTACGAAGGAGTACCGCGTAATCCGATCCCAAACGCTCGTCTTCCAATTTGAGACTAAGAGGACTGCGAGAATTGAAATGGCGAAGAAGAGGAGCTGTCTAAAGAAAATCGAATAAGTGGAGCCAGATTGCTGCAGTGATACGACGCTAGATGCCGATAGCACCATCACGATTCCCAAGCCCGATAAGAAGGTCAAAGCTCCTAGAATCAAGTAGTACGGAGCATCAGGTCGCTGTAAATAATTCGAGTACTTTTGCCGGCGCGTATGGTCTTTGACGCTCATCGTCCAACCACCTCCCGCACCGCTGCTACAAATTTATCGCCGCGATCTGCATAATCCTGAAATTGATCCATCGATGCGCATGCGGGTGCCAACAGCACTGTATCTCCACTCACCGCCAGCTCCTGCGCCTTGGAAACAACCGAACACATCAACTCTTGCGAATCGCCGCTGAACGGAATAATGAAATATGGAATCTGTGGCGCAAATTTTGCAAGTGCGGTGGCGATAATAGATGCATCTTGTCCGATGAGAATGGCTGCCTTTATGCGCAGAGAGCAACGTTCGATGAGCGGTCCCATCTGCGCCCCCTTCGCCAATCCGCCAGCGATCCAGATGGACGACATCTGCGAAAGCAAGGCCGCAGCAGCTGCATGTGGATTTGTTGCCTTGGAATCGTTAACCCAGGAAATCCCATCCTTTTCGAGAACCACTTCTAAGCGGTGGCGATCTAATGTGAAATTCTTCAACCCTGCCCTGATCTCTTCGTGCGAGATACCAATCGCAAGTGCCAGGCCAGCAGCAGCCATAGCATTAGAAACATTGTGAGGTACAGCAGGTCGAATATCGGCGAGTTCGGCAAAATCAATTGCATCCGATGGATCAGAGGTGAAAGCGCGATCGACAAGAAGATTCTCAACCAGCCCTAATTCACCAGCCTGGGGGGTATCAAGGTTGTAAAAAATTTTTCGTCCAGACCAGGATGCTGACCTAATGACGCTCTCGCTATCTTCTCCGTTTATTATCGCGAGCGAGCCTGCCTCGAGCAACTGCAATTTAGCTAGCGCATATCGATCGAAGGAGCCGTGCCAATCAATGTGGTCTGGGGCTATATTGAGCAACGCCACTGCTTCATAGCGTGGGAGCCGATTCCATTGCAATTGAAAAGAGGACAACTCCAAGGCAAGATAATCATAATTTACATTTGAGGCCAGCACTGCGATAACGGGTTCGCCAACATTTCCGCATGCGATACCGCTCTTGGCGCTGCAATCAAAGATTGATTGCACCATCTGGATAGTTGTGGTCTTTCCATTTGTACCTGTTAATGCAATCCACTTCTGGTTCGGAGCAATCTCCTCTTTGACCTTCCATGCGAAATCCACCTCGCCCATCAGCTCACATCCTGTGGCTTCTAGCGCGGCGATGATCGAATGATCCCTGCGCCAGCCAGGCGATACAACGGCCAGGTCATACGAGTTCTTTACTTCGCGGAGGGCACCGGGAGCATTCTCATCGAAGAGATCTACGTTGATACCCCGCGTGGCAAAGAAATCCAGGAGAGCAGAACCTGTCACGCCAGCGCCAATGATGGCTACCTTTTTGGCCGACAGTTCGTGCAGGAATGACATTTAAGAGGTCACCCACTGCGCATAAAAGAGGCCAAGCCCTGCAGCCACGCTTAGTCCAGCAATAATCCAGAATCTAATAACGATCGTTACTTCAGCCCAGCCTAAAAGTTCGAAATGATGTTGCAAGGGCGCCATTCTAAATACCCTTTTCCCACCCGATAATTTGAAATAAAGAGTTTGAATAATTACAGACATAGTGATGATGACGAATAATCCACCGAGGGAAGCGAGAAGCATCTCGATCCGCAAGGTGATAGCAAGCCCCGCGATCGCACCACCAAGCGCGAGTGAGCCGACATCTCCCATAAATATGCGAGCTGGTGAGGTATTCCACCAGAGGAAACCCGCGCAAGAGCCCGCAAAGGCAGCCGCGAGCACTGCGAGATCGAGGGGATCACGCACCATGTAGCACTTTGACGTTAATACTTCAACGCTTCCCAATCCACAACTCTGGCGAAATTCCCAGACTCCTATAACAACGAAAGCGAGGAGCGTCATGATCGATGTACCACTCGCTAATCCGTCGAGGCCATCGGTGAGATTCACGCCATTGCTCGTACCCAACACAAGAAAGACGACCCAGATGATTACAAAAACGGTGCCCAGAGCTAACGAGGTATCGCGGACCGTGGAAAGATGGAATGAAATCGGTGTTAACTTGAAACTATCTTTAAAGTGCAGCCCAGCAAATGCAAAGCCACCGGCCACCAACGCTTGTCCAAGAAGTTTCTGCTTCGCTCGCAACCCGAGAGAGCGCTGCTTAACGATCTTCAACCAATCATCTAACAGGCCGACAATTCCCAGCCCCAGAACCAGACCAATAACCAAAAGTGCCGATGCGCTGACTCGCACTCCATTGATCAGGTGAGATCCAAAATATCCTAAGACTGCGGCAAGAATGAGAACGACCCCGCCCATCGTGGGGGTGCCGCGCTTAACATGGTGGCTAGTAGGACCATCATCGCGAATCTGCTGTCCGTACCCGCGGGCAGCCTGAAAGCGAATGAATATAGGCGTGAATGCAAAACTCAACAGGGTCGAAACTGTGCCCGCTAGCAGGATCTCTTTCATTCTTCTTCAACCTGCCAATTCGCTAGTAATTTTTCGGAGAGCTCATCGAGGTGCTCCGCGCGCGAAGCCTTCACCAAAAGTACATCTCCGCGTTGTACGTGGATCAACATCTCCAACGCTTCTTCTTGTGTCAGGAAGTAGTGGGTCAACATCTCGTCACCCGCGCTCGGGTCGAGTTGGAGCCCATCTAGATAGAGCTCTGTTCCAACTGCAACCAAGTGATCCACCCCTAACTTAGAGGCGAGTCTGCCAATTCGTAGATGTTCTTCGCGCTCTGACGCGCCGAGTTCATGCATTTTCCCGAGCACCGCCCACGAGGAACCGCCACGCTCCTGCGTCAATAGAACCAAGGTGCGCAATGCGGCCTGCACACTCTCTGGATTTGCATTGTACGAGTCGTTGATGAGTAGCAACTCATCTACATCATGTAACTCCATCCGCCACTTGCTCCGCGGTTCCGCCGTGGAAAGGGCCGCCGCTACGGATTCAATAGAGATTCCCACTTCTAACGCAACCGCAGCAGCAGCTAGCGCATTGGCTACTTGATGCGCTCCTAGGAGTCGGAGTGCAACTGGAGCGCGGCCAAATTCACTCACAAGATCAAAGTGAGCTAAACCCTCACGGAATTCTAAATCTGCAGCGCGCACCTTGCTGGTGCTCTTTTCGCCAAAGGTCACTCTCTTGCGGGAACTTCCCTCACCCATGCGCGGAGTCAGCGGATCGTATTCGCCAAGAATTGCAATCCCATCTTCGGGAAGTGCATCAATCAACTCACCCTTAGCTCGAGCGATCGCTTCGCGACTTCCAAACTCGCCTAAATGGGCGCTGCCCACGACAAGGACGACTCCTATTTGGGGTTTTGCAATGGCGCAGAGTGCGGTGATATCTCCCATATGGCGGGCACCCATTTCAACGATACAGAAACGAGTGGAGTCGGTACATCGCAGAATAGTTATAGGTACGCCGATCTCATTATTAAAAGATCCTCGGGGAAATGTGGATTCCCCCATTATGGGAAGAATGTGACCTAATAAATCCTTGGTCGTTGTCTTTCCATGGGAGCCAGTGATCCCAATAAAGGTGCAGTGTTTCATGCGTCCCCGTACTGCGGTTGCTAGCGCGGTCAGCGCGATTGCGGAATCAGCTACAACCAGTGAAGGAATTCCCAGATTAATAGTAGTTAATGCAAAGCGTGCCCCATTTGCAATGGCTTCCTTCGCATAAGAATTTCCGTCCACTCGCTCCCCTGGGAGCGCAACAAAGAAGGAGCCTTCTTCCACCTTGCGGGAATCGATCTCTGGGTAATCGGTGACCACCAGCGTCGGATCAAGCTCTACGATTTGGGCTCCGATAATTTCTGCAATCTCCGCAACGGTTAAAGCAATCATGCTAGTTCCTCGATTGCTCGTGCTAACTCGATTCGATCGTCAAAGGGATACTTCACGCCTTTAATCTCTTGGCCACGTTCGTGACCTTTTCCAAGCACAATCACGCAATCACCAGCTGCAGCTTCCAGCACCGCCAGAGCAATTGCACTACGACGATCGGGTTCCACCAGATCATTCTCGCTCCGAATATCTCCGACCATCCCGTTGAGAATCTGAAGAGGATCTTCGCTACGCGGATTATCCGAGGTGAAAATTGCAAGATCTGCTCCTGCACGCAGCGCCTCTCCCATGAGGGGTCGTTTCGTCTTATCTCTATCGCCACCGCACCCAAGGACCGCGATGACTCTTCCCTCAGTTATGGAACGAACAGTTGCCAGTGCACGACTCACTGCATCTGGAGTATGCGCATAATCGATAAGAGCTAAGAATTTCTGGCCAACCGTTACTGGTTCCAGCCGACCGACGGGAGCTGAAAGTGTGCGCATGTAATAGGAAATTGCTACCGGATCAACCCCGCTCTCGACTGCGAGGGCAATCGCCAGCAGAGCGTTATCTAAATTATGTAGCCCAAGGAGTGGAAGGTGGCCTTCGATGAGAATGCCACCTGGACCGCGAATGGCAATCTCATAACC
>CAIKID010000049.1 GCA_903827345.1 uncultured Actinomycetes bacterium
CAATAGGACGAATAGTGACGCGGGCTTTCTCCACCTTATTTCAGTGATCCGGCGAGACCTATATTGATAACGATGAGGCCAAGGAGCGCGATCCAGGTACCTCGGGAGATAGTGGCAGCTTTTGCATTCTTAAATGCGATGACGAGGATGATCACCAGCACACCCAATTTGGCTGCGATTATTCCGTAGTTGAGGCTGGGGTACAGAGCTGCGTTTTGATGGTGCAGACTCGGACGAATTCCAACCATTACTAACCCCGCAACGAGGGCAGTGAGGCCAGTATGGACAAAGCCTTTAGGTAGCACTTTGATGGCTTTTCCGCCTTGCATGATAAGCAGTATCACCAACCCAGCAATTGAAAGTAAATGTATCGCGAAGAAAACGTAGTAAAGGGCTTTCATGGTTATCCTTTTAGTCGGAGGTTATGGAGCGTTATTCGACGTGGCGAGCGCAGTACATCTTGCCATCAGCGCCGGGCTGCAGGTGCTGGCAGGGTAGACCAAATGACTCAAAAGCAGCGTCGCCAAAGTGGGTTCGATAGGCGAGAGCTAGGAGTACCCGGACATTAGTGTCACCGTCAGATGTAATTCCAAATACTCGAGCCGAACGAGAGACGGTATTTTCAATAACTTTTTCGGTGTGAGCGGTCTCCTGGGCGATTGCCACGTTGGATAGACCCTTGCACAGGAGATCGAGGACTAGATGCTCAAAGGGGGTGAGCTCTCGCTGCATGATGGTTATATCAGTCATTTTTGCTCCGCGTCTATTACCTTTACTAAACTTACTCTAGCAGGAGAGGTGACACTCAGCTCGTCACTAGATAAATTATCTTGAGAGATAGTCCCCACTAATTCCTCGTAATAACGCTCGGTTTAATCTAAATTTCCGCTATGGGTATCTTCGATCACTTCATGAACCTCCGAGCTGTTTACATACACTTGGGCTGGTTCCAAATCTCCATCACAAACCTCCTGGTCATCATCGGCATGTTTCTTCTCTTTGGACTTGCCCTCTTCCTCCCATTCCCTGGCAATAAGAAGAAGGGTCAAAAATGAGTACCAGTACTGAAAAAGAAATGTGGGTTACCAAACTCCGCAAGGGCTGGCAGAAGACACTTCCCGTTGAGAAACTCTTGCCTGATACGCAGCCCGCATATGTTGCCTCTTGGATCTACCTCTTCGGGGTAGCCACTTTGGCATCTTTGGGTCTAATCATCGCCACGGGCCTGTGGCTCTCCTTTGAGGGCGCTAGCTGGTACCACGGCTCGAACGTCGGCCACTTTGTGAATAGCCTGCACTTCTGGTCAGTTCAATTCTTCTTTATCTTTATGGTCGTACATCTTTGGGGCAAGTTCTGGATGGCCGCTTGGCGCGGTCGCAGAATGCTTACTTGGATTACCGGGGCGCTCGCTTTCGTAGGATCTATTGCAACGGCTTTCACCGGGTACCTCGTGCAGTCGAATTTCGATTCGCAGTGGATCTCCTATGAAGCAAAAGATGGCTTTAATTCGGTAGGTGTGGGCTCTCGATTCACCGTCACCAATTTTGGTCAGATGCTTTTGCTACACGTGGCATTCCTGCCGGTGATCATCGGGGTTATCACCTTGATTCACGTCTTGCTTGTAAGAGCTAAAGGCGTTGTTCCTCCGATCGATGCATTTAACAAAGAATTGGGAGACCGGAAATGAGCGATCGTCGCGCCGAACTCGAATCGGCACCTTGGGGTGGCAGGACGCGTAGGTACGATCTCATTAAAGAGGGCGTCGTAGCTGTAGTAATCGTCGCCATACTTGTTGCAGCGCTATCAACTCTCTTCGGTTCACCCGATGACAAGCAGGTAACCTTCAAAGAGTGGGCCACCGCTGCACCTGCAGACTTTTACGCCACCTCAGTCCAGGAACTTGCGGGCTCGAGTGGCACTGGTGGGTACGGGGCTCCTTATAACAAGGCGTCGGATGGAGTTAATCTCGGTCCGCTCTACTTAGCGAAATTGCTAGGTGTCACTCATCCGGTGGATACCGTTAATGACTTTGTTATCACACCGCTGACCACCGTTTCAAACGCTGCACCTGTCGCCGATGCTCTCAAGCAATGGCAGGGATCTGATGCAAAGCTGCAATCCACGTGGGCAACTAACTATGACAACGCTTTGACCAAAGTCAACCAAGATCAGAGCAAAGTGCCTGCTGGAAATTACGGGCCTGTTCCAGAGCTGGCAGCTGGCCTGCTGACGATGGCGCAAGCTGGATCTTTGGATGGCGCACTGTTATCTCAAGGAAATTATTTCCAGACCGATAACACCAAGCAGACTCTCTTCCTTGGCGATGGCACGTATTTCAATGATAAGAGCACCGCTTCTAATCTCCAAGGTTCAACGTGGGGCATGATGAATGAAACTGGTCGCTATCCAGGTCAGGCCTGGCTCTGGTTGTACTCGTTCTGGTATCAAATCCCACCATTTAACAATGGAGACAGCCATCCATTCGGAGCAAACGCAGATGCATGGATCATGGTCATTATGGGCGCCCTCTCCTTGGGATTGATCATCATGCCGTTGATTCCGATTGTTAATAGGCTTCCATACAAGATCAAGATCCATCGCTTGGTTTGGAAGAATTACTATCAGGAAGAAAACCTCTAACTTCAGTAGAATTTGGGCATGACCTTAAAAGATTATGCCCAAAGTTATTCAAATTCGACGGCCGCCTTCGTTGCGGCCGTCGCTTTAATTACACCTGAAAATATTGATAAGGCGGATTACGCCGGCTGGACTCCGCGCCAAATAGTTCACCATATGGCCGATAGCGAATCACAATCTGCCGCTCGCCTGCGCCGCATTCTTGCGGAACC
>CAIKID010000050.1 GCA_903827345.1 uncultured Actinomycetes bacterium
ATCATTGCCGGAACCGGTTTTTACACGCTACCTGCACTTTCAAATTCCACGCCGCGGGCGGTCGATACCAAATTTGGCCAAGCGCTCATCACAAGTGGCATGTGGGGCGATATCCCCATCGAATTTGTTACGCGTCATGGAGTCAAACACACCGTTCCACCTTCACAAGTGAATTACCGGGCTAATATCCAAGCATTGAGAGATTTAAGCGTTAATAGAGTCATCGCGATAAATGTTGTGGGAAGTATTGATCCAACGCTCAAGGCGGGGGACTTGCAGATCATTACCGATTTCGTTGACTTTACCTCTGGGCGTGAAGATACATTTTTTGATGGAATAAATGCAGCGCTGCAGCACACCGATGTCGTTGACGCTTACGACGTCGAAATGGGTGCGGTACTGACCCAGGCTGGGGCAGAGCTAGGAATAACAGTCAAGCAAAAAGGTGTTTACGCCGGATTTAACGGCCCCCGCTTCGAAACTCCAGCCGAAATTAGATTGGCAGCTCTTGCAGGCGCAACTGTCGTTGGTATGACTGGGTGCCCAGAAGCAACGTTGGCTTGCGAAGCAGGTCTGCGCTATGCCTCTATCGCCTTATGCGTGAATCCTGCAGCTGGAGTCTCTGACCAGAAGATCACGATGGAAGATATTTCAGCGGTCTTAGCCAGTTCCTCACAAAAGGTCATTGATATTTTGAACCTTGCTGTCCCAAGGATCTAATAGATATGTCTTTTATTATTAAGAACGCGAGCTATGTATACACGGTAGATGATCAAGATTGCGTTCTAGAGAACGCCACCATCGTGATTCGCGATGGGGTCATTGAATCGATTAATCCAGCCAATGTGCCTGCGGATATAACAGAAATTTATGATGGAAAAAATCGCTTAATCATGCCTGGGTTGATTAATACTCATTCTCACCTGGCAATGGCACTTCTGCGGGGATGGGCCGAGAGCGTGAACCTCGATGGCTTCCTGGAGCGAGTCTGGGCGGCCGAAGGTGCAATCATGGATAAGCCCACATCTGCTTTAGGTACCGAACTGGGCGCAGCCGAAGCGATCCAGGGTGGCACAACCACGGTTTTAGATATGTATCTCAACCCTGATGCAACGCATGCAGCTGCGGTTAAAGTCGGACTCCGTCATGTCACTGGACCCATCTTCTTCGACTTTCCCGGTTTAGATGGGATGGAGTGGAGTCAGCGAATTGCATTTGGCGAAGAGTGGCCTACTGTTCTCAAAAATATTGGTGGACCCGAAATCCCTATTTATTTCATGCCGCATAGCACGTACACCGATTCTCCAGAACATTTACATGAAGTTGCCCAACTCGCTAAGAAAGTGAACGCTCGAATTAGCTTGCATGTTTCAGAGACCATGAATGAAAATCAGGCGGTCAATGAAAAATATCAGAAGTCACCAACGCAGGTCTGCGAAGATACTGGAATCCTCGATGTACCTGTTGTCTTTGGTCATGGGGTGCACTTATCTGAAGATGACATCGCGATCGTGCACTCGCATGGGACTTCGATCGGACACTGTCCAGGAAGTAATCTCAAGTTGGGATCCGGAGTCGCGGATTACTTGCACTACATTTCTCGTGGTGTAACTGTTGGACTGGGTACTGATGGATGTTCATCGAGCAACGATTTAGATATGTGGTCAGTGATGCGAATCGCCGCCCACATGGTCGCGTTAAAACATTCTCCAGCTGATGTACAGCCCGCCCAAATTGTTCGCGCCGCCACCATTGACGGGGCACGCGCCATCGGAATCGATCACCTGGTCGGCAGTATCACCGTTGGCAAGAGAGCTGACCTCATAGCAATTGATCTCACCGCCCTGCATCTGACTCCTATTCATAATCTTGCAGCGTTGCTCGTCTTTGCCGCTGGCAGATCTGATGTAATAGATGCATGGGTCGATGGCGATAAAGTTTTAGAAAGCAGGAAGGTCACCCATATAGATGAGCAAGATTTACGTAAACGGGTTCTTGAACGGGTACGTGCCCTTGCGGATCTTAAGGTGGGCGCCAAGTGAAATTCGCTAGCGCAACAGAGGCAATAGCGGCATTGCACTTAGAGCCACTACACGGAGAAGGCGGATACTTCGCCACTTCTCATCGCGATGAACACGGCAATGCAATTTATTTCTTGGTAACTCCAGGCCAATTCTCTGCATGGCATAAGCTCAACGAGCGCGAAACCTGGGTCTTTCTCGATGGCGCCCCTATCGAACTCTTTACTCGCACCGATGCGGGTTCAACGCAGAGGAACCTTCTCTCCCATGATGGGGGCGATTTCACCTATTCGGTACCGCCCGGAACCTGGATGGCTGCGCGCACCACAGGAGACTTTTCACTAGTTCTCTGCTTTTTGGCTCCGCCATTTACGGACATGACTCTTCTTCCACCGGAAACATTTGCGCAATGGCAGAAAGTCGAGCCATCGGTGCCAGGATTGATCCATGTTTAAGAACTCCACAATCCTGCTCACCGGGGGATCTGGCTATATCGGAGGCCACATCTCCACCTTCTTTGCAGCGCAAGGCGCAACAGTCATATCACCCAGTCGATCCGAGTGCGATCTTTCGACGACTGGTGCCACAACGAAATATTTGGAGTCACTCCACTCCAAGGGAATCAACCTTGATTACATCATTAACAATGCTGCTAACCAGAAGGTCGAAAACTTTCTCACCATGGCACCAGAAACTATTGCAGAAATCATGCAGGTGAATTTCAACGCTGTTGCCGAAACATATGCATGTGTTAAGAGCAGTTCATGGACGGTGCAAAGCATCGTCAATATCTCCTCGATCGAAGCTGTACATGCACGAGCGGGCCATTCCATATATGGCGCCTCAAAAGCTGCCCTGGAATCGCTCACTCGTTCGGCAGCAATTGAATTAGCGCCGACACGTTCGAACGCGCTACGACTCGGATTGATCTCTCGACCTGGCATTGAGAGTTCGTGGCCCGAGGGCGTCGACTCCTGGCGCAAAGCGACTCCACTTCTTCGCATGGGAGAGCTAACAGATATAACGGAAGCGTTACATTTTCTCTTAACCGCACCATGGATAACTGGCGAAATATTGACACTCGATGGTGGCAATTCCGCGAGTCCCAATTGGTAATCGATCGTAACTTTTAAGGGTTAATGATAGGTTTCCGACAAGCAGAAAGTTTAGGTTTATTGGACCTCTTCCTTCACGCGACCTTCATTTAACCCGAGAGGACCCTCATGAAAAAACGCTTAGGCGCAAGTGTGGCTACCGTCGCACTGGCTCTACTTGGATTTACAGCTCCTTCATCAATAGCTGCTACCACCGATGACTCCACCTGCGGAAACACAGGCGTCATTTGCGTTGGTGTCGTTACTGATATCGGACACGTCACCGACAAGTCATTCAACCAGGCTGCCTGGGAAGGCGCACAAGCTGGCGCAAAGGCTGTTGGCGGAATCGCTAACTACATCGAATCAAATGCTGCAACAGATACCGAATACGCCAATAACATGGAGCTCTTTGCTGCAAAGCATTACAGCGTAATTGTTACTGTTGGATACTTAGAGGCAAACGCTACACTCACTGAAGCAGCCAAGTATCCAGATATCAAGTTCATCGGTGTAGATCAATTCGTTGATACTACAAAGTCCACACCAAACCTTGCAGGACTTAACTGGCATGAAGATCAAGCTGGCTTCATCGCAGGTTACTTGTCTGGTTACCTCACCAAGACCGGCAAGACCGGCGAAGTTGTTGGAATGAACATTCCACCTGTTTATCGTTATGCAGTTGGCTTCGCAAATGGTGTTGCATATGCCGGCAAAGAGCAGAAGAAGAAGTTCCCTGCTACAAAGATTATCTATCACCCAGCTGGGGATAATGCATTCAGCGATCCAGCCTTCGGTGCTTCAAACTCTGCACAGCTTCTCTCACAGGGTTATGACGTCATCTTCGCTGCTGGTGGAGGTACCGGTAACGGTGGCCTTGCTCGTATCGCAAAGTCAAAGGGTAAGTACTGCATTGGTGTAGATGTTGACCAGTGGAATACCGTCCCAGAAGCTCGGGCTTGCCTCGTAACTTCTGCTGAGAAGCTCATCGCCCCAGGCGTTGCAGATCTCATTGGCAAGTTCAAGGCTGGCACCTTTGCTGGTGGAAATGTCTACGGAAAAGTTGGCATTGCTCCATACCACGCATTCGCAAGCAAGATCCCTGCAGCCGTTCAGGCCAAGGTAACCGCTATTACAAAGAAGATCCTCTCTGGATCTCTTTCAACTGGCGTTAAGTAGTACCGAATAACTCAATCGAGTAGCAGGGAAGTTTGCTTTCCTGCTACTCGATTTTTAATTTGCTCGTTTATCTAAACATCAACCCATCGTGAATCGGACGTAGATGAAGCTAAAAGTCACCAGGGATGTATTGGTTCCCATCGCATCGGTATTAGTGGCACTCGCGATAGGTGCGATTTTAATCGCATCCCAAGGACATAGCCCGATGACGGCTTATCACGTACTGATCGTAAAGGGTTTTCAATCCACCGCAGGATTGCAATCAACTCTAAGCAAGGCCGGCATATTGATTATGTCCGGATTGGCAATCACAATCGGGCTACGCGCCGGGCTATTTAATATTGGCGCCCAAGGACAGGTCCTTAGCGGTGCGCTGGCTTTTACCTATGTTGGTTATCGACTCCACGGACTCCCAATTTGGATACATCTGCCCGTTGCACTTGTTGTGGGCGCCGCTTTCGGAGCTTTGGTCGGTGGATTTGCTGGTTTTCTCAAAGCAACCCGCGGAGTTCACGAAGTTATCTCGACAATTATGCTCAACAGCATTATGGCCGGAGTCGTTGACTATTTAACTCAAAATCAATTCCGCCTACAAGGCCAGCCAAATACGCGTACTCCAGAGATTCTCCATTCCGCGCGGCTGCCACATATTTTTGGTTACCCTTCGGGTTTTTTAATCGCAGTACTTTTAGCTTTCTTTGTATCGTGGGTGTTAAAGAAAACAACGACAGGTTTTGAATTTGAAAGCGTCGGCAGAAACAGGCACGCGGCTTGGTATGCCGGTATATCGGTGAAGAAGACCATCGTCTTGGGGATGTTGGTAAGCGGTGCCATCGCTGGTTTCACTGGTGCAATCTTTAGCTCCGAAACTACTGGCTATTTTGTACCCGCTTTCTATAGCGGAATAGGTTTCGACGGAATCACCGTTGCCTTGCTTGGCCGAGCCAATCCAAAGGCCCTGATTCCTGGAGCAATCTTCATCGGCGGCATGCGTTCTGCGCAGTCAGCAATCCAATTTGAAGCTGGTGTGGCCCCCGACATTATTAACCTTCTGCTCGCATTGGTGCTTTTCTTCGCCACCGCACCATTCTTAGCCAAGTTATTGAAATCAAATGCTAAATCGATTACAACTACCTCTGGTTGGGGTTCATAATGCTAAACACCATAAAGAGCTTCAACTTTAAATCTTGGAAATTCCTCCTTTCCGTAGCCACGGTGGCCTTGTGGATTTATTGTTACTCCGCAAACATGGATATAACTAATTCGGTTGTCGCTTCCGGAATGCGCTTTGGTATGCCTTTGGCACTGGCCTCGATGGTCGGAATCATGTGCGAAAGATCTGGCGTTATCAACATCGGCATTGAAGGCACCATGCTCCTCTCTGGTTTCACCGGGTTCTATGTAGCGTCCTACAGCAAGAACATTGTCATCGGCTTGGTTATCGCGATTCTCACCGGTGTGCTCACCTCTTTTGTGCACGCCATGATGACCATCAAATGGGGGATGGATCAGATCATCGCGGGAACGATCATCAATATTTTGGCTTCAGGCCTGACTTCCTTCCTCTACCGCGAAGGTTCCACGGTTCCCAATACCTGGCCGATCTTCGATATCCCTGTCCTATCTAAGATCCCACTCCTCGGGGCAGCTTTCTTTAGCCAGCTAGGACCGATTCAATTATTTGGAATGTTTCTCATCCCCGCTATCTGGGTCATGATGAATAAGACCAGGTGGGGGCTGCGCACACGTTCGGTAGGCGAGAACCCTGGTGCGGCTGATACAGCCGGAATCAACGTCATTCGCATGCGGATGACCAACGTGATGATTGGTGGGGCCATAGGCGGACTTGTAGGCGGTTTTATATGTCTAGAACTCGTTGGCTCCTTCAGCAAGGACTTCACTGCAGGCACCGGTTTCACCGCTCTTGCCTTAATGATCTTCGGACGCTGGAACCCGCTTGGGGCCTTTGCCGCCGCCATCCTCTTCGGCCTGGCCCAAGCCCTGGCAACGCAACTGCAAATCTTTGGTGTGAATAACGTTCCTAATCAGTTCATCACCATCTTGCCGTACGTCTTCACGATCCTGGTGCTGGCCTTCTCGGCAGGCAAAGTGAGACCTCCGGCGGCCGCCGGTAAGCCATATGAAAAGGAGCAGTCATAACCATGGACACAACTCTGCTTCGCATTGAAAACCTCAGCAAGACCTTCGCTACGGTCAAAGCAAATGACAACATCTCTTTGGAAGTAAACAAGGGTGAAGTTGTAGCTCTGCTCGGAGAAAATGGCGCTGGAAAGTCCACTCTCGTAAAGAGCGTCTTTGGTTTAGTAAAACCCGATTCGGGCACCATCACCATCAAGGGCGAAGTCATCGAAGCTGGTGACACCGCCGCCGCAATCAGGCATGGCATCGGAATGGTGCACCAACATTTTCAACTGGTTCCAGTTATGTCAGTTGCTGAAAATATTATTTTGGGCGATG
>CAIKID010000051.1 GCA_903827345.1 uncultured Actinomycetes bacterium
CCGCTAATCGTTTGACGTCATCAAGTGTCGTCACAGCTTGCGCCGATAACAACACAGGCGCTCTCTATGCGAGCACAACTGGAACATGTACGGGAAATCGCACCGTAGTAAGTCTGGGCAATGGCTCATTAAAGAACATCATCAATAAAGTTGCACCTTCGGTTGTTACGGTTGATGTTCTCGACAGTACGGGTTCTGGTGATACTGGTTCCGGTGAAATTATTAAATCAGATTCAACAGGTACGTATATTGTCACAAATAATCACGTGATCGATGCGCTTACTGTTGCCGGAAATCCTTACACACTAAACATAGATTTGAATAATGGAACAAAGGTTCCAGCGACCCTTGTTGGCCGCGATATTTCATATGACCTTGCTGTCCTTCATGTCGCAACCCCTAATCTCCCAGTCATCGCAATGGGCGACTCTTCTACAATCTCTATTGGGGATCCCGTTATCGCTTTTGGATCACCACTCGGATTAACAGGAACTGTGACTGCAGGAATTGTTTCAGCCCTAAACCGGCCCGTAACCACCCAGAGTTCTAACGCAACAACCCAGTCTTATGTTGATGCGATTCAAACCGATGCTGCTATCAATCCGGGTAATTCAGGCGGTCCCCTCACCGACTCCCAAGGGCGGATGATCGGTATTAATAGCGCAATTGCATCTAATGCTTCTACAGGTACAACGGCAGGTTCAATTGGGCTTGGATTTGCGATTCCAGTGAATGAGGCACAACGCACCATCAATGAGATCATTACAAGTCCAACACATACATCAACCAGGCCAGTTCTCGGGGTCTACTTCAACCAGAACTACACCGGGGTCGGAGCCAGCATCTCTCAACTTGTATCAGGTGGTGCAGCAGAAAAGGCTGGAATTCCAGTGGGCGCGATCATCACCAATATTGGTGGCAGTCGAATCCCAGATGCAGAAACCGCCATTGTTCGCATCCGTGCTTATGCTCCTGGAAGTACCGTCTCGATAACCGTGACCCTTCCAACCGGCGGCAGCAAGGTGGTTAGCGTTACCTTGGGATCAGCACCTTCGAATTCTTAAAAGGTCAATCCGTGACAGACTAAGGGCAGTGAATTTACTTAACTTAGAGTCGGTCTCGAAAGCCTTCGATATCCGCCCACTTTTGGATGGCGTCTCACTCGGCGTCGCTCAAGGTGAGCGGATTGGTGTGGTTGGCCGCAACGGCGATGGTAAGAGCACGCTCTTGAAGATAATGGCGGGCACTCTAGAACCCGATGAAGGTCGCGTCGCTAAATCCAATGCAGTTCACATCGGAATACTGAGCCAGGCCGATAACGCAGCCGCTGGAGCAACGATCCGAGAGGTCGTCCTAGGCGACTTACCGGTACATGAATGGGCTAGCAACAGTCGTATCCGTGAGGTGCTCCAAGGCCTCTTCGATGGCCATAGCGATGATCTACTCGACCGTAAATTCCACTCCCTCTCTGGCGGAGAGCGCCGCCGGGTCAACTTAGCCAAACTGCTGGTCTCAGATCTCGATCTCATCTTGCTCGATGAACCAACAAACCATCTGGATGTTGAAGGTGTGGCTTGGCTCGCCTCACATTTAAAGTCGCGCATTGGCCTCTCGGTCGTGGTTATCACACACGATCGTTGGTTCTTGGATGAGATTTCAGATCAGATCTGGGAAGTAGTCGGGGGCAAGGTTCTGGAATACGAAGGCGGTTATTCAGCATTCGTACTCTCTAAAGCTGAACGATCTCGTCAATCTTCAGTTGAAGATAGCAAACGCAACATGCTGATTCGCAAGGAGTTGGCCTGGCTTCGACGCGGTGCACCTGCGAGGACTTCAAAACCTAAGTTTCGTATCGATGCTGCAAATACTTTGATTGCGAACGAACCGCCACCACGAAACGAAGCAGAACTCCTCAATTTCGCCGCCAATCGTTTAGGTAATACCGTCTATGAATTGCACCAAGCCACCATTAAGGCGGGCGATTTAGAATTGCTCGAGAAGATCTATTGGAATATTGGCCCAGGCGATCGCATCGGAATTGTTGGAGTCAATGGCGCCGGCAAGACCACTCTTATGAAGGTACTAAACGGCGAAGGAAAGATATCTGCCGGCAAGCTCATTACCGGTGTTACCGTTAAAGCTGCTTATCTCTCGCAACACCTGGAAGAACTGGATCCCACCTGGAGAGTATTAGAAGCAGTAGAAAAAGTGGCAAATCGCGTGCAGTTGGGAAATGGAAAAGAACTTTCCGCCAGCCAACTGTGCGAACGCTTAGGGTTTAACAAGGATCAACAGTGGACTCCTGTCGGAGATTTATCTGGCGGAGAACGCCGCCGTTTACAACTCACGCGCCTACTCATGGATAGCCCCAATGTATTGCTTCTCGATGAGCCGACAAACGACTTTGATGTCGAAACTCTCACCGCACTCGAAGATCTATTAGATTCTTTCGGTGGCAGCCTCTTGGTTATCTCGCACGATCGCTATTTCTTAGAGCGAGTCTGCGATACCTTCGTTGGGTTGGTTGGTGATAAGTCACTCCGAGATTTGCCACGTGGAATCGATGAATATCTGGAAATGCGCC
>CAIKID010000052.1 GCA_903827345.1 uncultured Actinomycetes bacterium
CTTCTTATCCAAAGTCCTCTAACTGCATCTTCTGACCTTTTTGGCGTAATATCAAAGTCATGGGCAAAGTTGGATCAGGTGCAATTTGTGCAACTGCCTTCAACTGGCGCTTCTTTAAATATTAATAATTTAAGAATAGGTGGCTATGTCGCAACTCCGTACCGGGTACATTTATCATGAGTTGTTTGGTTGGCACGACACGGGAACTCAAGCAGGAATGTTCCCCACGGATCCCTCCCGCGGTCTGCAGCCATTTGTAAATTATGAAAATGCAGAGACCAAGCGCCGAATCCATGAGTTAATAGTTGTATCCGGCCTCATCGATGACCTCACGCGGTTGACACCCCGGCAAGCTACAAACGATGAGCTTTTATTGGTGCACCCGCAGGAATACCTCACCAAACTGAAAAAGATAAGTGACCAGCCCCTTGGCGGTGATGCCGGCGATGGGGAGACCCCTTTTGCCAAGGGTGGTTTCGAAATTGCAACTTTAGCCGTCGGCGCAGTTATAGAACTTACCCGGGCTGTCCTGACTGGTGAAGTTGATAATGGTTATGCGCTCGTACGTCCTCCTGGGCACCACGCAGTCAAAGCCGGCGGAATGGGTTACTGCCTCCTTTCGAATATTGGCGTTGCGCTCATGACCGCGAAACAACGCAATCCAGATATTCGTATCGCTGTTGTGGATTGGGATGTGCACCATGGAAATGGCACTCAAGATATTTTCTACGATGACCCAAATGTCCTCACTATTTCGCTCCACCAAGACCGTCTCTACCCCAGAAACTCCGGCATGCGCACTGAGAGTGGAATTGGCACCAATATCAATATTCCTCTGCCAGCAGGTACCGGAAATGGTGGCTATCTCTATGCATTTGAAGAAGTGGTGCGCCCTGCCCTTAAGAAATTCAAACCTGATCTGATAGTCGTTGCCTCTGGCTTCGACTCTTCTGTTTACGATCCACTTGGTCGAATGATGGTCACGGCAAGTGGCTATGCCAAAATGACGAAGGTCCTCATGGAATGTGCAGCCGATTTTTCTAAAAATCGTATCGTTATTTCACACGAGGGTGGCTACAACGCCGTGTATTCGCCATTCTGTGGGCTAGCCGTACTTCAAGAATTATCCGGCACATACAAATTGGACGATCCATTTATTCACACCGAAACATACCCGGGACAAGCTCTCTTCGACCATCAGAAATCGGAGATAGATCTTGCAGCTCACCATAGTCTGCCTTTACTTTAATTTGTAGAAGGCCAGCAATAATGCAAGTGCAAACATCACTAGCGCAATGAAACCATCCAGGATCTTCCAAAATATTGGTCTTGACATGAACTTGGACGCAGCTTTCGCGCCAAAGCCGATCGTCGTAAACCACAAGACGCTCGCTATAACTGCCCCTGCGGCGAAATCCCATTTATGCGACTTGAATTGACCGCCAATTCCGCCCAAGAAAATAACGGTATCTAGATAGACATGTGGATTAAGGAAGGTAAACCCTAATGTTCTACCAACCATCTTCTTGAGTGATGTCTTAGCCTCATTGGCAGCTACCAGAGCTTGATCCTTGAAAACCGCCAAGAGTGATCGAACGCCGAACCATGTCAGGTAGAGAACACCAAACCATTTGATGAAATCCAGAATTGTTTGGTGTCTTTGTATGAGTTGGCCTAAGCCACCCACGCCTAAAACAATGAGCAATGCGTCGCTAGCCGAACATATTCCGACGACAAGCAAAACATATTGCTTGTTCAATCCCTGGCGTATGACAAAGGCGTTTTGGGCGCCAATCGCGATAATGAGAGATAACCCCGTTAGCAAACCTGCTATTAGCGCGAGCATGTCGTAACTGTAGCGAAGGAAGCATCGGTGCATAACCTTCGCGTTGAAGTAACTATGGAGGTATGGAAGTATCCAGCCGTGTCGACTGAAAATGCGGGCTATGAGGGTGAATTTCTGACCACTCACAAAACAACGCGTCGCCAGGCCTTTACTCTTGGCTCTATCGCCGTTGGAATCGGAATATTCGTTGGCGAGCTAACTTCAAACCTGCATTCTGCGTGGAAATCGCCGGTAGACACTCTTGGCAACTGGATCATCAGTGTTATTCCACACTACGTTGAGTCGTTCGCTATCAAACTTTTCCGAACTCACGATAAGGGCTTCCTCGTTGCCACTATTCTATTCGTTGCCCTGATCCTCGGCGGGTTAGCGGGCGATTTATTATTTCGCGGTAAGAAAGAAATCGCCTACGCAATTGTTCTGCTCGAAACAATATTTAATGTATTTACCGTGTTGGCCCGCCCTCATGCAGGTGTCACGGCGATTGTTCCATCCTTAATAAGCGGTCTTGCGATCACACTAGTACTGTACTTTTCTCTGGGGCGGACAAAAGTCAAGCAACCTGAAATTAATTCACCGACAGAACTCAAATCAAGGCGACAAGTTCTCAAGTTCGCTGGCGGCGCTGGTGTTCTTGGCGGCTTGATGCTTCTCTCTGGTCAGACTGTAAAAACTCATAGCCTAAATGTGATTAAGCGTTTAGCAATTAAATTGCCTGATGCGACGCATTCGCTACCGCCACTTCCAGCCGATCCGGCATCAACAATCCGTGGGCTCTCTCCACTTATCACCCCGAATAACGATTTCTATCAAATTGATACGGCAATCAATGCTCCAATCATCGATGTAGAAACATGGTCTCTCACGATCAATGGGATGGTTAAAAACCCAATTACCTTGACGTATGCCGATTTACTCAAGCGCCCACTCTTTGAACTCGATGACACCATGACGTGCGTTTCCAATCCAGTGGGTGGAAATCTAGTTGGCAACGCGCGCTGGCTGGGATGTCGCCTCGATGATTTGATCCGCGAAGCTGGCCCCTTATCTTCGGCCGATCAAATATTAAGCTCTTCCAGCGACGGATTTGGGGCTGGCTTTCCACTTAATTTGTTAGATGGTCGAGATGCAATGATCGCTGTCGGCATGAATGGCCAACCACTTCCCATTCGTCATGGCTTTCCTGCACGGGTGATAGTTCCTGGGCTATATGGCTATGTATCAGCAACCAAATGGCTGACAAATATCGAGCTAACTCGTTTCGACCTAAAACAAGGATTCTGGATTTCCCGAGGTTGGTCCCAACTTGGACCCATTAAAATGGAATCTCGAATTGATTTTCCGATTGACGGTGCTTCTATACCTGCAGGCAAACTTCGCTTCGCTGGGGTCGCCTGGGCGCCGCTTTCTGGGATCGCTTCTGTACAACTGGGTATTGATGGAGCTTGGAAAAATGCCACCCTAGGACCAGCACTCTCTGGAACAACCTGGCGCCAATGGTGGTTCGATTGGGATACAACGGTTGGTAGCCATTTGGTACAAGTGCGAGCCGTCAGCGTTAGCGGTCAAGTTCAGACTCAAACAATCGCGGATACTGCTCCCAATGGCGCTTCGGGTTGGCACTCGATCAATATCTCGGTCTGAATCCAACTGGTAGGACTACTACTTCGCCACCATGAATAAGCGCGCATTTTTCCTTGATTTGATCTCCATCCTGATCTTTGTAGCTATCGGTCGCCATGCTCACAAGGACGGATCGTCACTAGGCGGGATGTTTTCTACAACCTGGCCGTTTGCAGTGGGACTCATGGCAGGTTGGCTAGCCATAGTACTTACACATCGCACTGCCACCACAAAGAGTAATGGGCTGTTTATAGTCCTCTGTGCCGTCTCGCTAGGAATGATCCTGCGCGTTATTTCAGGTCAAGGAACAGCCCTAACTTTCATAGGTGTTGCCCTCGTATTTTTATCGATCTTTCTTATTGGTTGGCGTGCTCTATTTTCTTCCCTCTCTTTATTCCGCAGTACCAAAAAGTCCAGGTAATAATGGCGGCCGGGATGACGTTAATCCGCTCGTTCGGGCTTCCTTAAATCAATTGTCCTCACCTCTGCCTCCTGATAACGATAAGAAATCTGATTGGCCTACGAGACACTTCCTCACTTGCCATTAAACTTAGCACCATGATTTCACTTGAAACTTCTCTAAAACACCTAGCTTGGTCAAATCAAAAATTCTTCTCTTACTTTGGGGATATGCCAGATGAAGTGTTCGGCTTAAGAGCCGCCGCAGGTGAATGGTCTGTAGGAAAAATTCTTACTCACTTTGCAGGAAGCGGTGAGTGGTACAGCTACTGCCTGAGCGGTGCTCAATGGACTGATCTCAAGCCTATAACGTCCGGTTCCATTGCTCGTGAATACCTTCCGTTAATGGCCAAATTGGATGGACACTTACTAGAAAATGTTTCCCTACCCGATGATGTCCTTGATGTTGAAAGCGAGGAAGGAATTATTCATCCCACGCGTTCGCTCATTCTTTCTCAAGCCGTTATGCATTCAGCAGAACATAAAGGTCAGGTTGCAGGAATTCTTAAGCAACATGGAAATCATCTTGATTTAGATGCCCTGGATGTTTGGAATTTCATTTCTCAGACGAAAATTTAAGGAAGAACTGCCCACAAAATCTTGAGTGCCATTACTTAATCATTCACCAAATCTGTCAGCAAATGTCCAAAGGTCAAAGTCATCAAGGTTAATCGTGGAATAACCTCGTGCTTCCAGGGCAGAAACTAATTGAGCCCTATGTTCAGTCTCATGATGAATTGCCTGGAAGATGATGGTTGATCTAGCTCGCTCGATCACCTTTCCATCGACCTCTCGATAAACGATACCTTCACCAGAGTAAGACTCGTTCAGAATAGTTTGATCCACGATCTGGAGCATCTTCACAAAATCTAGAACTTCGGCGCTGCTCGCAAGGTCTTTCTCGGCTGCCAGGTACGCATCTCGCTTCTCCTCGCGTTCTTTTACTTCTTCTAAAGAGGACATCTGCAAGCGATATCCATAAAAATGAGATGAGCGCACGATGTGCTGAACGATTTCTCGGGCGGTCCACTCTGGATTGACAACATAAGCGTCAAGAGCCTCATCAGGCAAAGTCGCTACTCGGGATAAGATTTCTTGATTCGCCCAAGCCATGTGTTTAAGCATCTTCTCTGAATTAATCATGGCTGCACTCTAATTGCTACCCCGCATTGCGCATATACCTTCATTATTCTCTAGGTAAATTTGCGATTTCTTCTTGGATTGTGCAGGAAAAGTGACCATCTCTACACAAGAGCTGGTCACTAATCATCAATTTTAGGAAGAGTC
>CAIKID010000053.1 GCA_903827345.1 uncultured Actinomycetes bacterium
ATCGATCTTGTGCTCTTTATGAATTTTAGGAATATGCAAAACAGAAGATGTGATGATCAGTGCGATGATTCCAAGTGGAAGGTTGATGTAGAAAATCCAACGCCATCCAGTAACTCCAAGAACCTTGTTGTGGTCAGAGAAGAATCCTCCGAGTAGTGGACCGGCAACTGTTGCCAAGCCCCAGACTGCTCCGAAGTAACCTTGGTAGCGACCGCGTTCGCGAGGTGAAACAACATCGCCGATGATGACGAAGGTGAGTGACATGAGTCCGCCGGCACCGAGACCTTGAAGTGCACGGAAAGCGATGAGCTGAGTCATCGTGTGCGCAGCACCTGCTGCGAAGGAACCAATTAAGAAGGTAACGATTGCAAATTGGAAGACCTGGCGACGACCATAAAGGTCGGAGATCTTTCCATAAAGTGGGGTAGAAGCTGTCGATGTCAATAAATAGGCGGTGACTACCCAGGTGTAATGGTTGAGTCCACCGAGATCCACGGTGATGGTTTTGAGAGCGGTAGATACGATCGACTGATCGAGCGCTGCTAATAGCAGACCCGTCATTAATCCGAACATTACGGTCATGATCTGCTTGTGGGTCATTGGTGCATGTTCTTTATTTTTTTCAGACATGTAATCCCTTATCAATTAGGAATGGCTCTTCGAGTGGGTGAGGTTATTGAACTTTCAACCATATCCTAGCCTTGCTAACAGCGCTCCGCTTGCTACGCTTGGCACATGAAGAGTGTCACCGCCGAAAACCTGGTGAAAACCTATCGAAAAGGGGCGGTTCGAGCCCTCGACGAGCTGAGTTTGGATGTCGAAGAAGGCACCGTTTTAGGGGTTCTAGGGCCCAATGGAGCCGGTAAAACCACGGTGGTACGTGTTCTCTCCACCCTACTCGTGCCCGATTCTGGCCGCGCCACTGTCGGCGGAATTGATGTCGTAAAAAATCCCAAAGCGGTCCGCCAGATTATTGGTCTATCAGGACAGTACGCCGCGGTCGATGAAACGTTGACCGGCTGGGATAACTTGGTCATGTTTGGCCAGCTCTACCACCTCAGTGCAGCCCAGGCACGGGTGCGAGCTACCGAACTCCTGGCGCAGTTCTCTCTCACCGACGCCGCACGGCGCCCCATCAAGACCTTCTCGGGCGGAATGCGCCGTCGCTTGGATCTGGCTGCGTCATTGATTATTCGCCCCAAAGTACTCTTTCTCGACGAGCCAACCACAGGACTAGATCCCCGCGGTCGCATGGAGATGTGGGGTGTCATTGAAGATTTAGTTCGCGAGGGGGTAACACTTCTTCTCACAACGCAATATTTAGAAGAGGCCGATCAGCTAGCAGATGACATTGTTGTCATCGATCGCGGTCGAGTCATCGCGCGCGGAACCTCTGATCATCTTAAAGATCAGGTCGGTGGCGAAAGAATCGAGATCGTCGTCGCCGAAGCTAATATCGTTCAAGCGAAAGAGATTATCGAAAAGGTAACCCACGGGCATGCAACTGTCGATCAAGGACTTCGTAAGATCTCGGTGCCAGTTCTTGACGGCACCCAATCTTTAATCGCAGTGATTCGCGAGTTCGATAGCGTCGGGATTCATGCACTCGATTTAGCGCTCAAGCGCCCTTCGCTTGATGACGTCTTCTTATCGCTTACTGGGCATATAGCCGAGGAAATTGTGGCCGAAGAGCCCGGAAAGAAGAAGGGGGGGTCGCGCAAATGAATGCAATAAAAGACGCACTTGTTATTACCAAGCGCCAACTCTTGCAACTAACCAGGGTTCCTGAAGTACTCATTTTTAACACCATCCAGCCCGTGATGTTTGTGCTGCTCTTTCGCTATGTATTTGGTGGCTTGGGAGTGGGTATCAAAGGCGGTTATGTACAACTTTTGATGCCTGGAATCTTCGTCCAGACGGTTACCTTCACTCTCGCAGCTACCGCGCAAGGTTTGGCTCAAGATATGGAGAAGGGTCTGATCGATCGCTTTAGATCGTTACCCATCGCTCGTTCTGCACTTGTAGTAGGTCGAACACTGGGCGATGGTCTACTCAACATCGTTGTGCTCGTGGTCATGGGGCTCGCTGGCTACTTAGTGGGATGGCGTCCAACTTCAGGGCCTTTCCATATATTTCTCGGCTTCTTAATGCTGCTCTTTTTTGGCTACGCCCTTTCATGGGCTGGTGTATTGGCCGGGCTTATGTCGAAGGATGCTCGGGTAGTTGCAAACGTCTCCTTCCTCTTTACCTTCCCGTTGACCTTCCTATCCAATGCCTTCGCTTCAACAACTTCGATGCCCAGAGCGCTGCAGTACTTTGCGGAATGGAATCCAGTATCAACGATGGTTGCCGCTGCGCGTCAGCTATTTGGTTTTCACAATACCTTTGGGGCAACGGCGAATTCTTTCCCCAGCCAACATCCCATCGTGGCTTCGTTGGTATACATGGTTGTAATCATGGCGATCTTTATTCCGCTCAGTGTCAGGCGGTATAAGAGCGCAAATAGCCGCTAAAAGAGGGGCTATGCGTAAGGATTTGCCTCAAGAATGGTGACCACGAAGATCTTCTTGCTGGGAGTCTCGTAATTAACTTGTTCGCCAATTTTGGCTCCGAGAATTGCAGAACCGAGTGGAGACTTCTCGGAGTAAACCTCGATATCGCCAGTGGCGATCTCGCGGGATCCCAAGAGGAATGTCATTTCATCGCCGGCCATATCAATCTTGACGACCATGCCCAGCCCGACGACTCCTGATTCACTCACAGGAGGCGTACCAATGTGGGCGTTTTCGAGCATATGTTTTAACTGGCGAATGCGACCGACAATCTTTCCTTGCTCTTCGCGGGCGGCGTGATAGCCACCGTTCTCTTTAAGATCTCCCTCAGCTCGAGCAGATTCAATCTTTTTCACGATGTCGGCGAAGCGGGGACCCTCGAGGTCAGCGAGTTCGGCGCGCAGGCGCTCGGCTGCGTCAAGAGTGAGCCAGGTCTGGTTTGTCATAAGAGGGAGAGTTTAACGCGGGCTAAGAACAATGTTCAATCGCGGCCGATACCGCGGCTATACGCGTAGGAATCACTACTCGGCGTGTGTAATCGTTCGCGCCAGCGGGGATCGTGTCAGTAATTTGCCCGACGATATTTGCTTGATAATCACTGGCCGTGAGGATGCATTGATGGCTCCGGCTAGATGTCCGAACCTTGATGAAATATCGCAGTGATACCTCTTTCGGGTTGGCGACCGAAAAGGAGATTAAGTCGGTGGAAACCTCGGGCTTGGAATAGTGGTTGGCAGACCAGATTAACCAGCCCCCACCAACGATTAGGAAGATGGTCGCGGGTATGAGCCAGAGCCGGCGGGCGCCACGGGAGTTGCCGTAACGCTGGTGGAGATAGTCATCACTTGCGGCCTCGTCCATACAGGTAAGCATAGGTCAGAAGTTCGTAGGATAATCGGGGCATGAATGACAACACAGATATCAACACCGGGCTTGCCGCCTCGCTCGTCATGATCGTTCTTACGGCGGCAGTTGTCTTTCTCCTTATTAGTTTCTATCGTCGGTATAAGCGCGCAGCAAAACCCACCGATGAACAAGAGTAAATCTCAAAAGGTAATCTCTATCTTCCTTGCGGTGCTTCTTGGCAGCGGAGTTTTCTTCGAGCTCGGACTCTGGCAATTGCATCGAGCTCAAACCACTTCCCGACTGGGCAAGGTGATACCAAGTGCGGTTCCGATTCCTCTTACCTCGGTGGATGTGGCAGGTAAAAATATTTACACTGCCGCTGTAAATCGCATAGTCACCTTTCAAGGGCACTACGTCGAAAATTATGTCGCTCCCACACAATCGGTACCAGGCTTGGGCTACAAAGATCTTGCAGTCGGTCTATTTTTGATCTCGAAAAATCGCGCGATCCTGGTGGTTCGTGGAGTTAATGATGGTTCCATTAAAATCACTGATCAAACTCTCTCCGTTGCCGGTCGGCTCTATCCGCGGCAACAGGAAGATCATGGTTTCAACTCGGCGACATCACTGGGCCGACTCGACCCGGCACTTGTGGCCGGCACTGGTGGCTATAGCCTCTTTGATGGATATGTCATTGCTACCAAAGAGGTGGATCAGAGCGGTCAGGTAGTGCCAGGTATGCGCGTTCCGGCGCCCCTGCTGCAGCAGTCGATATCTGGTTTCTATTGGCAACATATTTCGTATGTAGTCATCTGGTGGTTCATGGCCCTTCTGGTAATGGCGGCGCCATTTATTTCAAGGCGGAGTACCAAACTCCACGAAATCGCGGATAAGGTGGGGGTATGAAAAAGGGTCTAGAAGGTGCGCTGCAGCGCTATCGCGTCATGGCGGTCTGGTCAGGGTGCATGTCTTTGCTGCTTTGGTTCATTGAAGTGCCCGAAAATCACATACTTCACCACTATTCCGGCTCTCAAGTAAAGTGGGCGTGGATCGCCGTTGTACATGGCTTCACCTACCCAATTTATGTAGTCGCAGCATTTAATTATTCGCTCAAATCCCGCAAGAGTTTTCCCGGAACTCTTGCCTTTATCCTGGCGGGTACCTTGCCGGTTGCCTCGTTCATCGCAGAGCGCAAAGCGATGAGTGATTTTAAAAAGAAATGACAAACCCAATAAAGCGCGCCATTAAGGCGATGCTTTATCCGCTCTACGAACGCCGATTATTACGCCAACTTGATTTCACCCAAACTCCGCGCCACGTCGGAGTCATTTTGGATGGCAATCGCCGCTGGGCTAAATCAAATTTTGGGGCGAATCCCGAAGAGGGCCACCGCGCCGGTGCCGATAAGATCATCGAACTCCTCACCTGGTGCGAAGAAGCTGATGTATCGATTATTACCTTGTGGCTACTCTCTACGGATAATTTAAATCGTGACCCCGAGGAGCTCGATTCACTTCTCAAGATTATTGCCACGGCAGTCGATCACCTTGATGAGTTGGGTCGATGGGAGATCAAACCGCTCGGCGCCCTCGAATTATTACCGGAGTGGTTGCGCTTGAAGCTACGAGATGTAGAAGCTAGAAGTAAAGGCCGGACCAAGACAGTGGTCAATGTCGCCATCGGGTATGGAGGGCGTCACGAAATTGTCGACGCTGTTCGAGATTTTATGAAAGATGGAATCAAGGCCGGAAAGAGCGCGGACGAAATTGCAAACGCGCTCTCCATCGATGAAGTGAGCAAGCATCTTTACACCGCAGGTATGCCAGACCCGGAATTGGTTATCAGAACTTCGGGGGAGCAGCGCCTGTCGGGATTCTTGCTCTGGCAATCGGCCCACTCTGAGTTCTATTTCTGTGAGGCTTACTGGCCCGATTTTAGAAGAGTAGATTTCTTACGTGCCCTGCGCGCCTATGCCCAGCGCCATCGCCGTTTCGGGCGGTAATACATAGCTAGGGGCGGCGTCGTAATTTCATCTTTTGCTCCCGCGTGTCGCCGAC